>NZ_JBFAZW010000014.1:0-136931 GCF_040682015.1 Dactylosporangium sp. NPDC051485 | reverse complement strand
TTACCCATCCCGACAGGTCTCTCGCCCGGGGGTCGCCCATCAGGCCCACCCCCCCCGCGGCCGTTTGTGTCGGCCAGCTGACCGCCCGGAACCCGGGGCGGCGGCATGGCGTGTCTCTTCCATCGGAGTTCCCGGACGGGAACTGTCAACCGCGGGGAGAGACAACGTTGCTCGGGTCAGTGGACCGGTCGCCGCCGGAGAGTTTCGAGAGTTTCTGCAGCAGCCGGTTCCACGCACTGACGCTGCAGATCTATGCCTTCACCGGCGACCTCGGCGAGGTGCAGGACCTCGTGCAGGAGGCGTTCTGCCGCGCCTACGCCCGGTGGTCCACCGTCCAGCACTACGAGAACCCGGTCGCCTGGGTCCGCCGGGTCGCGTGGAACCTGGCCACCAGCCGCTGGCGGCGGCTGCGCACGGCCGCCTCGTTCCTGCAGGGCCAGCGCGTGCAGCACGTCGCCGCACCCAGTGCCGACCGGGTCGACCTGACCTGGGCGCTCAAGCGGTTGCCCGAAGCCCAGCGCCGGATCTTCGTGCTCTTTCACGTCGCCGACCTGCCGTTGCAGGAGATCGCCGAGCAGGAGCAGGTGGCGCTCGGCACCGTCAAATCGACCCTGAGCAGGGCGCGGGCCGCGGTCGCGCCCATGCTGAGCGAGCAGCAGGAGGGCAGCTCCCGTGTCTGAGCTCGACGACGACATCCTGAACGCGGCCCTTGCCGACTTCCGCGCCGACGCCATGCCGCGCATCGCGCCGCTGGGCGCCGAGGCCGTCTTCGGCACCGTCCGGCGCCGCCGGCGCGTCCGCACCACGGCCGCCGCCTCGGCCCTGGCCCTGGCCGTGCTGGTGCCGTCGGGCCTGCTGGCCATGCAGGACCGGCAGGCCGCCCCGGCCGCGCCGGCCACCAGCGCGCCCGCGTCGCCCTCGCGGTCGGACGGCCCGCCGCCGGTGCGGGACGCCCCGACGGACCTCGCGAACGCCACCTTCACCCTCCCGGCCTGGCCGCCGGATGCGCCGAAGGACTGCCGGAGCGGCAAGATCACGTTCCACGGCGGTTGGGCGGCCTCCACCGCCGATTGGGTGCTGCTGATCCGCCCCGGCGCGCTCAGCGCCGACGTCGACGCCGACGGCGGCCGGGACACCCTGGTCCGGGTCACGTGCCGGGCGGGCGACAGCGGCTTCGACCAGCTCGTCGCGCTGAGCGCCCTGGACGGCGCGCTGCGCACGCTCGGCCAAGTCGTCTCCGCCGAGGAGATCATCGCCACGACGCCGGGGGCGGACGGCACCGTCGCCGTCAAGGTCGCCGACACGGTCCAGTGCTGTGGCATGCCACCGACGCACCGGCTCACGCAGAACCGCACCTTCCGCTGGTCGGGCGGGCGCTTCGAGCAGACCGGCGGTTCGGCGTCGTTCCTGGCCGACTCCTCTTATGCCGCCGTGACCGTCAAGAAGGCCGAGGCGGCCGTCGGTCCCCCCAGCGGCGGCAAGCAGACCGGCAGCGTCACGGTCACCGTGCGCAACGCCGGCCCGCACGCCAAGGACGTCACCGTCGTGCTCTCCTTCCCCACGAACATCACCGTCACCGGCAGGGCCACCGGCGCCTCGTGCGGGTCGTTCGGGGGGCAGGCCGTCAACGAGGCGCCGTGCGCGCTCGGCACCGTCCCGGCCGGCGGGAGCGTGACCTTGACGGTGCCGATCAGCTACGGCGCGACCGGTGATGGGTCGACGTGGCGCGGTGATTTCCAGATCCGCAGCGGGGACCAGCGCTACGACGCCTGGGAGCACCTGGACTCCGTCGGCTTCCAGTGACCGGCCCGGGCGGGCCGTCGCCCCGTGCTACACGGTGGTGGCGGCCCGTTCGGCGGGCTCGGGCCCGGGCGGTACGACCATGACCCGGCACCCGGCCTCGGCGATCAGCCGCTGGCTGGCGCTGCCGTCGAGCAGGTGCGCGACCCCGCCGTGTGAGGGGCCCCCGATCGCGACCACCTGGGCGCCGACCGCCCGGGCGTGCTCGGCGATCAGGCTGCCGGCGTGGCCGTGGTCGGCGACGCTGCGCAGGACGTGCCCGGCCGCCGGCACGCCCCCGGCCGCCAGCTCGTCCAGCCGCCGCTGCACCCGGGCCCGGGCCTGCTCGTAGCTCTCCCGGTCGACGGCGTCGTCGCCGACTACCGCGATCTCGTGGACGTGCAGCAACTCCAGTGGCGCGTTCAGGCGCCCGGCCAGCTCCGCGGCGGCCGCGGTGACGGCGTCGGCCGCGGGCCCGGCGTCGATGGCGACGACGACCGGCGGGTTGCCGTTGGCCGTGCCGGTCCGCCCGACGCCCACGATCTCGCCGACCGCCGCGCCGGGCCGCTGCCCGGCCGCCGTCTCCTCGGCGGCCCGCTCGGCCTCGGTCAGGATGCGGTGGCCGGTGGCCAGCACGGCGATGGCGATGAGGAACGCCGCGGCGCCCGCGTAGAAGGGGACGTGGATGTTGTAGTGGTCGGCCAGCTTGCCGGCGACGAAGGGGGCGAGGCCGCCGCCGATGAAGCGCACGAACCCGTAGGAGGCGGAGGCGACCGGCCGCGGCACGGGGGCGACCGTCATGACCGCCTGGGTGGTCAGCGTGTTGTTGATGCCGATGAACGCGCCGCAGACGATGACGGCCACGATCACGGCCTTGGGCGAGTTGGTGCACGCGCCGATGACGGCGAGGACCACGGCGAGCAGGAACAGGTTGGCGTACAGCGTCTTGGCGGTGCCGAAGCGCCGCTGCAGCCGCGGGGCGACCGCGACGCTGAAGACCGCGACCAGCAGGCCCCAGCCGGTGAAGACGAGGCCGAGCTGGTGCTCCGACAGGTGCATCGGATAGGGGGCGTACCCCAGCATCGTGAAGAAGCCCCAGTTGTAGAACACCGCGGTCAGGCTCATGATCAGCAGCCCGCGGTGGCGCAGCGCGGCGATCGGGGCGGCGATGGAGGTCCGCTCGGCCGGCCGCGGTGTCTTCGGCACCAGCGTGATGGTGGCGATGAGGGCGATGAACATCAGCACGCTGACGCCGTAGAACGGGCCGCGCCAGCTGATGCCGCCGAGGGTGCCACCGAGCAGCGGGCCGACCGCGATGCCGATGCCGAGCGCGGTCTCGTACAGGATGATGGCCCCGCCGAAGCCGCCGCTCGCCGACGCCACGATGACGGCCAGGGAGGTGGCGATGAACAGCGCGTTGCCCAGGCCCCAGCCGGCCCGGAAGCCGACGATGCCGCCGATCGAGTGCGAGCTGCCGGCCAGGGCGGCGAAGATCACGATGAGCACCAGGCCGGCGATGAGGGTGCGCTTGGGGCCGATGCGGCTGGACACCAGGTTGGTGACCAGCATGGCGACCGCGGTCACCAGCAGGTAGCTGGTGAACAGCAGCGACACCTGGCTGGGCGAGGCGTGCAGCTTGACCGACAGGGCGGGCAGGATCGGGTCGACCAGGCCGATGCCCATGAACGAGACGACGCAGGCGAAGGCGACCGCCCACACCGCCCTGGGCTGGCGGAACGGGCTGGGCGCGGAGTGGTGCTGATGGCTCATGCGCGGGTGCTCCCGGGGTTGTCGGGCTGGGTGGTGACGAGCCGGTCCAGGGCGGGCAGCGCGGCCGCGAGCGCGGCGCGGTCCTCGGGGCTGAGGCGCCCAGCGAGCTCGGCCAGCCGGCGGGCCCGCGCGTCGTGGCGGCGGCGCAGCAGCTCGGCGCCGGCCGCGGTGAGGTGCACCATCACGACCCGGGCGTCGGCCTCCCAGGAGCGCCGCTCGGCGTAGCCGTCGTGCTCCAGGCGGGAGACGAGCTGCGTCATGGCCGGCTGGGTGACGCCCTCGCGCGCCGCAGCTCCGAGACGCGGCAGGGGCCGCCCGCGTCGAGCGTGCGCAGCGTGGCCGCCGCCGTGAGCGAGACGCGCTCCCCCTGGGCCGAGCGCCGTAGCAGGGACACGACCCGCTCCAGGCCGTTGGCCAGCGCCGCGCTGTCGAGGATCTCCGTCACGAAACTTTTATATCATGCACTTATATTTACGGCTTATGCTTCTGGGTGTGATCGCGACCGCCCTTGGAGCCATGCCATGCGCGACGATGCCCAGCCGGTGACCATCCTGGTCGGGGTCGACGGTTCGACGCCGTCGCTGCGGGCCGCCGCCTACGCGGTGGGCCTGGCCCGCCGCCAGCGCTGCCGGCTCGTCGCCGTGTACGTGCGCTCGCTGCCCGCCTCGATGCTGTCCATGGCCGACGCCGGCGGGGGCGCCGCAGTCAACGTGATCGCCGCGCACGATGCGGTGGAGGGGCAGCTGCGGGAGACCATGCAGCGCGAGCTGCCGCGGCTGAGCGTCGACGTGGAGCTGCTCGTGCGCACGGGGGAGCCCTACACCGAGCTGGTCGCCGCCGCGAGCCAGCTGGGCGCCGACGCCGTGGTCGTGGGGCGCTCGGCCAGCCCGCTGCACCGCATCGCCGGCTCGGTCGCCACCCGCCTGGTGCGCTGCGGGCGCTGGCCCGTCACGGTCGTGCCGTAGCGCCGCCGGCCGTCACGGTCGTGCCGCGAGCCGGCTCAGGCGGGCGGCGCGTTCCACTCGCGGTCGTGCCGTGCGCCGCCGGTCGTCAGGGTCGTGCCGTGGGCCGGGTCAGGCGGGCGGCGCGTTCCACAGGCGCAGGGACGGGACGTCGTGCTCGTGCCCCAGCACCGACAACGTGGCGGTGCCCAGGGTCAGGTGGGCGCCGAACGCGACCGGCTGCTCCAGCCAGCGGGCGGCCAGGGCGCGGGCCGCGTGGCCGTGGGTCACCACCACGACGTCGCCCAGCGCCAGCATCGGGCGCAGCTTGGCCAGGAGGCGGTCCAGGCGGGCGGTCACCCGGTCCGGCGTCTCGCCGCCGGGGCAGCCGTCGCGCCACAGGTCCCAGCGCGGGGCCTCGGCGCGGATGTCGGCGGTGGTGCGGCCCTCGTAGTCGCCGTAGTCCCACTCGACGGTGTCCTGGTCGACCTCGGTGACCGTCAGGCCGGCCAGCTCCGCGGTGCGCAGCACGCGGCGGCGGGGGCTGCACAGGACGGCGACGAACGAGCGGTTGGCCAGGGACCGGCTCAGGGCCTCGGCGCCCGCCTCACCCTCCGGGGTGAGGTCCAGGTCGGTGGTCGATGTGTGCCGCCCGGCGGCGCTCCACTCGGTCTGTCCGTGCCGTACGACCACGATCTCGCCCATCTCCACATTGTGCCGGTTGCGGCTAGGCTGCACCCCGTGGACGGGGTTCTGGTGCTCTGGGATGTGGACCACACGCTCGTGGACGTGGACGGGCTGGGCCGGGAGGCCTACGACCTGGCGTTCCTGCGGCGCTTCGGCCGGCCGGTCGAGCACCAGCCGCCGATGGCCGGGCGGACCGACCGGGCGATCGCCGCGGACATGCTGCGCCGCAACGGGGTGGCGGTGACCGAGCCGCACCTCGAGGCGCTGCGCGAGGGGGCGGAGGCGGCCCTGGACGAGCTCGCACACCTGCTGCCCACGCGGGGGCGGGCCCTGCCCGGCGCGGCCGAGGCGCTGTCCGCGCTGGCCGGGCGGGCCGGGCAGACGCTGCTGACCGGCAACGTCCGGCGCATCGCCGAGGTGAAGCTGGTTCCCTTCGGGCTCACCGCCCACCTGGACCTGGACGCCGGGGCGTACGGCTGGAGCCACGAGGTGCGGGCGGAGCTGGTCGCGATCGCCCGGGCCAACGCCCGCGCCCGCTTCGACCGACACTTCGCCAAGGTGGTGCTGGTCGGCGACACGCCCGAGGACGTCGGGGCGGCGCTGCACGGCGGGGCCGGCGTGGTGGCCGTGGCGACCGGGCGCTACGGCGCCGGCGAGCTCGAGCGGGCCGGCGCGCACGTTGTGCTGGCCGACCTGGCCGACACCCAGCGGGTGCTGGACGCGATCAGGACCGCCGCGCGCTAGAGCGGGCCGGCGCGGCGGGTGCTGACGCGATCAGGACTGCCGCACGCTGGAGCGGTGCTCGTAGGGCGTGGACAGCACCACCGTCGTGCGCGTGGTGACGTTGGCCGCCGAGCGGATCTCCTGCAGCAGCCGCTCCAGCGCCAGGGGATTCTCCACCCGCACCAGCAGCATGTAGAAGTCCTCGCCGGCGACGGAGTAGCACGACTCGATCTGCGGCAGCCGGGCCAGCCGGTCGGGCGCGTCGTCGGGCTGCGACGGGTCGAGCGGGCGGATCGCGACGAAGGCGGTCAGGGAGATGCCGAGCGCGTCATGGTCGACCTTCGCGGCGTAGCCCTTGATGACGCCGCGCTGCTCGAGGCGGCGCACCCGCTGGTGCACCGCCGACACCGACAGCCCGACCCGCTCGGCCAGGTCGGTGTAGGACAGGCGGCCGTCGGCCGCGAGGGCCGCGACGATCGCGCGATCGGTCTCTTCCACGCCCGAACCCTAACGTGCCGGGCAAGCGGTTACAGCGAGCGGGCGATCACCACGCGCTGGATCTGGTTGGTCCCCTCGAAGATCTGCAGCACCTTGGCCTCGCGCATGTACCGCTCGACGGGGTGGTCGGACACGTAGCCGGCGCCGCCGAGCACCTGCACGGCATCGGTGGTGACCCGCATCGCCGTGTCGGTGCAGAACAGCTTGGCCTTGGCCGCCTCCGCGCTGTGCGGCCGGCCCGCGTCGCGCAGCCGGGCGGCGGACAGGTACAGCGCGCGGGCGGCGGCGATCTGCGTCGCCATGTCGGCCAGCATGAAGGCCACGCCCTGGAACTCGGCGATCGGCCGGCCGAACTGCTCGCGCTCCTTCGCGTAGGCGGCCGCGTAGTCCAGTGCCGCCTGGGCGAGGCCGACGGCGCACGCGGCGATGCCGAGGCGGCCGCCGTCCAGTGCGGCGAGGGCGATCCGGAAGCCGCCGTCGCGCTCGCCGACGAGCCGGTCGGCGCTCACCACGGCGCCCTCGAAGGCGAGCTGGGCCACGACGGAGGAGCGCAGGCCCATGGTCTTCTCGGGCACCTGCGGTACGACTCCCGGGGTCTCGGCATTGACCAGCAGGCAGGAGATGCCCTTCGCGCCCGGGCCGCCGGTGCGGGCGAAGACGTTGTAGAAGTCGGCCTGGCCGGCGTGGGTGATCCAGGCCTTGGTGCCGCGCACCACGAACCCGTCGGGGCCGTCGTCCGCCCTCGTGGTCAGGGCCGCCGCGTCGGACCCGCAGTGCGGCTCGGAGAGGCAGTAGGCGCCGAGCAGCTCGCCGCCGAGCATGTCGGGCAGGTGCTTCTTGCGCTGCAGGTCGGTGCCGTAGGCGGCGACGGGGTAACAGGCCAGGGTGTGCACCGAGAGGCCCTCGGCGACGGCCAGCCAGCGGGCCGCGATCTCCTCGAGCACCTGCAGGTACAGCTCGTAGGGCACCCCGGAGCCGCCGTGCTCCTCGGGATAGGGCAGGCCGAGCAGCCCGGCCCGGCCGAGCAGGCGGAACAGCTCGCGCGGGAAGCGCCGCTCGGCCTCGAACTCCTCGACCTTCGGCGCCAGCTCGCCGTCGGCAATCTCGCGGGCGAGCCCGATGAGGGCCTCGCCCTCCTCGGTCAGGAACGGCCGTTCGACGCTCATAGGATCACCAGCTCGGTGTCGATGGTGTTGAGCCGCTCCACACCGTCCTCGGTGCACACCACGATGTCCTCGATCCGGGCGCCGTGCCGGCCGGCCAGGTAGATGCCCGGCTCGACGGAGAAGGCCATGCCCGGCTCGAGCGGGGCGTCGTTGCCGGCCACGATGTAGGGGTCCTCGTGGCCGTCGAGGCCGATGCCGTGGCCGGTGCGGTGCAGGAACCGCTCGCCGTAGCCGGCGCCGGCGATGAGGTCGCGGGCGGCCGCGTCGACCGACTCCGCGCTCACCCCCGGCCGCACGGCGGCGACCGCGGCCCGCTGGGCCTCGTGCAGCACCGCGTAGTAGGCGGCGAAGTCGGCCGGGGGCTCGCCGACGCAGTACGTGCGGGTGGAGTCGGAGCAGTAGCCGTCGGGCATCCGGCCGCCGATGTCCACGACCACCGGCTCGCCGGGGGCGATGACCCGGTCGGAGACGCCGTGGTGCGGGCTGGCGCCGTTCGGCCCGGCGGCGACGATGGTGAACTCGACGGTGGCGTGGCCGGCCTCGCGGATGCCGGCCGCGATGTCGGCGGCCACCTCGGCCTCGGTGCGCCCGGGCCGCAGCCACTCGCCCATCCGCTCGTGCACGGCGTCGATGGCCTGCCCGGCCCGGCGCAGCGCCTCGATCTCGGCCGGGGACTTGCGCAGCCGCAGGCCGCGCAGCACCGCGCCGGCGAGGGCCTGCCCGGTCTCGGGCAGCGCGTCGCGCAGCGCCAGCACCTGCTCGGCCCACATCCGGTTGCCGAGCCCGGCGGTCTTCGCGCGGCCGGCGAGCAGCTCCTGCACGATGCGATACGGATCGGTGCCGTCGGCGTGGTCGACCAGCCGGACGCCGATGGACTCGGCCGGCGAGGCCTCGGCGGCGGGGCGCTCCAGGCGCGGGACGATCAGCGTGGCCTCGCCGTCCGTGGGCAGGACGAGCAGTGTGAGGCGCTCCAGGGCGTGCGCGTCGTAGCCGGTCAGGTACTGCAGGTCGGCGCTCGGCCCGATGAGCAGCGCGTCGAGGCCGGCCTCGGCGGCGGCGCGCCGGGCGGCGGCCAGCCGGTCGGGTGAGTAGAGCTCCACCCCTCAAGCTTAACGGTCGTTCGGTTTTGCGTGTTACCCGTGGGGCCGGTGTGCTTGGGCGGTGTCAACGGATAGGTGTTCGATCCGACAGGGTGGCGTAGTCTGTCCGCGAGGGTTGAGTAAAGGCCCCGAGTGCACCTGTTGTCGAACCGAGACGAGCAGCGCATCTCCATGAGCGGACGCGGCGCGCCCACGCCGATCGAACGGGTCCAGGACCCCTTCGTGCACGAGGCGCTGCTCTACGAGGGCCCGGCCGCCTTCCTCGACGCCACGATGAAGTTCATCTACGAGGGCTTCTCCATGGACGAGCCGATCGCGGTCGCCGTCCCGCCGCCCAACGGTGCCATGCTGCGCGAGCGCCTGGGTGCGTTCGCCGACGGCGTCACCTTCATCGACATGACCGAGGCCGGGCGCAACCCGGGCCGGATCATCCCTTGGGTGCTGACCAAGTTCCTCGACGAGCACCACGGCCGCCGGGTGCGGGTGATCGGCCAGCCGATCTGGCCGTCGCGCACCGCCGAGGAGTACCCCGCCTGCGTGCAGCACGAGGCCATGATCAACGTGGCCTTCGCCGGGCGCGAGGCGACCATCCTGTGCCCGTACGACGTCGCCCGCCTCGACCCGGGCCGCGTCCGCGACGCCCACGCCACCCACCCGATCATGGCCGACGACAACGGCCGGTTCCCCAGCGACGCCTACGACCCGTACGGCATCGCCGAGGCCTACAACGTGCCGTTGTCCGAGCCGCCGGCCGGCGCCACCACGCTGCGCTTCGAGCTCTCCGGCCTGGTCGAGGTGCGCCGCCGGGTGGCCGAGGTGGGGCTGGATGCCGACCTGCCCCCGGACCGCATCGTGGACCTGCAGAGCGCCGTCAACGAGCTGGCCACCAACAGCGTCCAGCACGGCGGCGGCTCCGGCACGCTGCGCACCTGGCACGACGACGAGCGCGTGGTCTGCGAGGTCCGCGACTTCGGCCACGTCACCGACCTCATGATCGGCCGCCTGCGCCCGCCGGAGGGCCGCGGCCGCGGCCTGGTCATGGTCCACTTCCTCGCCGACCTGGTCCAGCGGCACACCTGCGCCACCGGCACCACGACGCGCATCCACGTGCTGCGCTAAATGCGCGCCCCGAGTGGATAGTCTGGCCCGGTGGACCGCCCTCTGCTGCTGATCGACTCCGCCAGTCTCTATTTCCGGGCGTACTTCGGGGTGCCCGAGGCCGCCGCGAAGGCCCCCGACGGCACGCCGGTCAACGCCGTGCGCGGCTTCCTCGACATGCTCGCCACCCTGATCCGCGGCCGCGGACCGGACCGCATGGTCTGCTGCCTCGACGAGAGCTGGCGCCCGGCCTGGCGGGTCGCCCTGCTGCCCTCCTACAAGGCGCACCGGCTCACCCCCGCCGGCGGCGAGGAGGTGCCGGCCGCCCTGGAGGTCCAGGTCCCCGTCATCCTCGACTTCCTCTCCGCCCTCGGCATCGCCGCCGTGGGCGCCCACGACTTCGAGGCCGACGACGTCATCGGCACCCTGGCCACCCGTGAGGACGGCCCCGTCGAGGTGGCCACCGGCGACCG
This sequence comes from Dactylosporangium sp. NPDC051485, assembly GCF_040682015.1. NCBI lineage: Bacteria > Bacillati > Actinomycetota > Actinomycetes > Micromonosporales > Micromonosporaceae > Dactylosporangium > Dactylosporangium sp. NPDC051485. Next base: position 126,696 of record NZ_JBFAZW010000014.1, on the reverse strand, counting down.
GGACCTCTTCCAGCTCATCGACGACCAGAAACCGATCAGGGTGCTGTACTGCGGCCGCGGCGTCGCCAAGCTCGAGGTCCTCGACGACACCGCCCTGCACACCAAGTACGGCGTCCCGGCCGCGGGCTACGCCGACCTCGCCGCCCTGCGCGGCGACCCGAGCGACGGCCTGCCGGGCGTCGCCGGGGTGGGGGAGAAGACCGCGGCCCGCCTGGTGGACCGCTACGGCGGCCTCGACGGCATCCTGGCGGCCCTCGAGGACCCGGCGTCGGGCTTCGCGCCGGGCCTGCGCGGCAAGCTGGAGGCCGGGCGGGAGTACCTGGCCGCCGCCCGCGACGTCGTGGCCGTCTCCCGGACCGTCCCCATCCCGGCGCTGGACACCAAGCTCCCCGCCGTCCCCGCCGACCCCGACCGCCTCATGGCCCTGGCCGAGCGCTGGGGCCTGGCCGGCGCCGCCAAGCGCATCGTCGACGCCCTCGGCGCGGCCTGAGGGACATTTCCGGACATTATCCCGCGCGGCGTGCCCAACTTCCCGGGACGGGTCGGAGACGGCGGGGTGGGCGCGGAATACTGAACGAGTGACCGATGACCGCCCCCACCCCAAGATGCGCTCCGTCGGCAGCACACTCGAGGACTTCGAGCGGGACCTCATCAGCAACCTGTACTACCAGCGAGGCACCACGCTCGAGTCGGCCAGCGGCTCCGACGGCTACCAGACGCTCGCGCTCACCGTGCGGGACCGGCTGGTGGAGCGGTATGCGCGCACCGCCGCGGCGCACTACGAGGCGAACCCGCGGTTCGTGTACTACCTGTCCGCGGAGTACCTGCTCGGGCGGCAGCTGGGGCAGAACCTGCTCTACACCGACACCGAGCGGTTCGTGCGGCCGATCGCCGAGGAGCTCGGGGTCACGCTCGAGGCCCTGGAGAGCTACGACGTCGAGCCGGGGCTGGGCAACGGCGGGCTCGGGCGGCTGGCCGCCTGCCTGATGGACTCCATGGCGACGCTGGACATCCCGGCCGTCGGTTACGGCATACGGTACGAGTTCGGCATCTTCAAGCAGGCGTTCCGCGACGGCGCGCAGGTCGAGCGGCCCGACGACTGGACGTTCTACGGCAACCCATGGGAGTTCCCGGCACCGGACGACCGGCAGGTGGTCGGCTTCTACGGCACGACGGCCGCGGCGCTGGACGACCCGACCGGGCTGCGCCGGCAGTGGACGCCCGGGGAGGTCGTGCGCGGGGAGCCCAGCCACATGCTGGTGCCCGGGTATGGCACCCAGACCGTCAACATCATCCGGCTGTGGCAGGCCCGGGCCAGCCGGCAGTCCTTCGACCTGTCGCGGTTCGGGGCCGGGCAGTACAAGGAGGCCGTCGAGGACATCGTGCGGGCCGAGAACATCAGCAAGGTGCTGTACCCCGACGACAGCACCGAGCAGGGCCGCGAGCTGCGGCTCAAGCAGCAGTACTTCCTCGTGGCGTGCTCGCTGCGCGACATCATCCGGCGCTACCGCCTGCGCAACACCGGCTGGGACGCGTTCCCGGCCAAGGTCGTCATCCAGCTCAACGACACCCACCCGGTCATGGCCGTCACCGAGCTCATGCGGCTGCTGGTCGACGAGTACCGGCTGGACTGGGACCTGGCCTGGTCGATCACCCGGCGCACCTTCAACTACACGTGCCACACCCTGCTGCCCGAGGCCCTGGAGACCTGGCCGGTGGCGGTGGTGGAGCGGCTGCTGCCCCGCCACATGGAGATCATCTACGCGATCAACCACTTCTTCCTGCAGGAGGTGGAGGCGACGTACCCCGGCGACCTCGACCGCCTCCGGAGGCTCTCGATCATCCAGGAGGAGCCGGACAAGCGGATCCGCATGGCCCACCTGGCGGTCGTCGGCAGCACCGCGGTCAACGGCGTCGCCGAGCTGCACACCCGGCTGCTCACCGCGACCACGCTGCGCGACTTCGCCGAGCTGTGGCCGCAGAAGTTCCACAACGTCACCAACGGCATCACCCCGCGGCGGTTCGTGCGCCTGGCCAACCCGCGCCTGTCCGCGCTGGTCACCGAGCGGCTCGGGGACGAGTCCTGGCTCACCGACCTGGACCGGCTCGAGGGGCTGGCCGGGGCGGCCGACGACCCGGCGTTCCTGGAGCGCTGGCGGGCCGTCAAGCGGGCCAACAAGGTCGACCTGGCGACCCACGTCGAGCGCTCGACGGGCGTGGTGATCGACCCCGACGCCCTGTGCGACGTGATGATCAAGCGCTTCCACGAGTACAAACGGCAGCACCTGAAGCTCTTGCACGTCGTCACGCTGTTCAACCGGCTCCGCGAGCACCCGGACCTGGACGTGGCACCCCGCACGGTGCTCTTCGGCGGCAAGGCGGCCCCGGGCTACCACGCGATGAAGCTGCTCCTGCACCTGGTCAACGCGGTCGCCGAGACGGTCAACACCGACCCCGTGGTGTCCCGCCGGCTCAAGGTCGTGCTGCCGCCGGACTACAACGTGACCCGGGCCCAGTGGATCATCCCGGCCGCCGACCTGTCCGAGCAGATCTCGCTGGCCGGCAAGGAGGCCTCGGGCACGGGCAACATGAAGCTCGCCCTCAACGGCGCCCTGACCATCGGCACCCTCGACGGCGCCAACATCGAGATCCGCGACCGCGTCGGCGCCGAGAACTTCTTCCTCTTCGGCCTCGACGCCCAGGAGGCGGCCGAGCTGCGCCGCGACTACCACCCCCGCGCGTACTACGAGCGCGACCCCGACCTGCGAGCCGCCATCGACACCATCGCGGCCGGCACCTTCGCCAAGGGCGACCGCTCCCTCTTCGCCCCGGTGGTCGACTCGATGCTGGGCCGCGACGAGTACCTGGCCCTGGCCGACTACCGCGCCTACCTCGACTGCCAGGAGCGCGTCGAGCAGGCGTGGCGCGACCAGGACGCCTGGGCCCGCATGTCGGTCCTCAACTCGGCCCGAAGCGGCTTCTTCTCCTCCGACCGAACCGTCCGCGACTACTGCGAAAGAATCTGGCGCGTCGAGCCGGTCCGGGTCGCTTGAGGATGCGCACGCTGCGCGCTACGGGTCAGTGACCTGAAGCGCTCGCTCGCCTTCTGCACCGCGATCGGGCACGCCGAGGTCGGCGTTGTCCCCGAGGCGCCGTACGGCAGCCTGAAAAGCTGTCGCAGTCCAGCGTGCGGCTCGCCCATGGTCGTTCCGGCCGGCCGGCCGGGCGGGTGCGGTGCGAGCGCGTGACCGCCGTCGTGTATTCGTCCGGCTGCTGAGGCAACCCGCCTGAGCGCCGCACCGGTCTAGGTGTGGTGAAGGGGGTGCCTGTGAACAAGGAGATCGAGTCCGACCTGCACGAGTTCGTCGAGACCCGGTATGTGCACCTGCGTCGCACCGCGTACCTGCTGTGCGGCGAGTGGCATCGGGCCGAGGATCTCGTGCAGACCGCGCTGGCCAGGGTCGTGGTGGCGGCGCGGCGCGGGCGGGTGGACAGCCTCGACGCATATTCCCGGCAGGTCCTGCTGCGGGTCTACCTGGACGACAACCGGCGCGGGTCGCGCCGGCGCGAGCGGAACTGGGCGGACCCGGCGGCCGCGGCCGAACCGCCGGCGGTGGCCGGTGACCAGGCCGTGGCGCTCACGGTGCTGGCGGCGCTGCGCACCCTGCCGGCCAGGCAGCGCGCGACTGTCGTGCTGCGCTACTGGGAGGACCGCAGTGTCGAGGACACCGCGGCAGTGCTCGGGGTCAGCGAGGGCACCGTGAAGAGTCAGTCGGCCAAGGGCCTGGCCGCGCTGCGCCAGATCCTCGCCGGAAGTCTGGGGGAACTCATGTTCAGTGATGGAGGTGTGCTCTGATGCCGCTGGATGAACTGCGCACGGCGCTGAGCCAGGCGGTGGAGCTCGACGAGCCGGCGATCGGGACCGGGCCTTCGGCGGTGTTCGCTCGGGCCGACCGGGTCCGGACCCGGCAGCGGCTCACGATGCTGGTCAGCGGGGTCGCGGTGCTGGGCGTCGCGATCGGCGCCGCCGCGCTGGCCGTCGACCGATCGGGCGGAGCATCGACGACCGCTCAGGCGCCGGTGGTGGTTTCATCCGCCCCGACCGGCCCCGGCCCGAGTCCCAGCCCCAGCCCCGGCGGGCGGCGTGCCGATGTGCCGGGGGACGTCGTGCTCGCCACCTTGCAGCGGCTGCTGCCGGCCGGCGTGGCCACGTCCGAACCGTTCAGCAGCCCGGGGTTCGCCGAGGTGATCCTCACCGACCCGGCCGGCCGCGGCAAGGTCCAGGTCAATGTGCAGCCGCATTTCGCGGAACCGCCGTCCCGCCGCCCCGTCGGCGACGCCCCGATGGATCTGTTCTCCTGCGCCAAGCGGGGCATGCCGGCCGGCACCCGCTGCACCGAGTCGACACTGCCGGACGGCACGCTCGTCGTGCTGACCGACGGCCCCTCGGAGGACGCCGGTCACAACCGGATCAAGCTGCGCATGGCCGACGTCTATCGGCCGGACCACGTGCGCATCGTGATCGGCACGTGGAACGCGGTGCACGAGAAGACCAACACCGCGACCCGGGCCGAGCCGCCGCTGACCGTCCAGCAACTGCAGGCGATCGCCACCGACCCGGCCTGGCCGGTCTGATCCTGGCGGCTCGCTGGGCGAGGTGCAGTTCTTCGCCAACGAGCGAGTCCCGGACTATCACGCCTGGGCCCGGGCCTTGAGCTGGTACGCGCGTACTGCTTCGTCGCAGAACGCGGCGCCGCCACCCACGGGTGGACCTCAGCGGACCGCCGCGATTTCCGCCGGCGGCAGCGGGCGCAGGAACGCGGGCCGGAAGGCGCCGGTGCGGCGGTGGATGTACAGCAGGTGCGGATAGGGCAGCCCGAGCTCGCCGACCCAGTGCGAGTCGGGGTCCGCGAGCGCCACGGTGAGCGGCACGCCGCGCATCGAGTGCCTGCGCAGATCCCCGACGAGCAGGTCATGGGCCATCTGCTCGGCCTTCGCGCGGTTCACCGGCCCGGGCCGGTCGTGGTAGCCGAGGACCCGCTCGGCGTAGGCGGCCCATTCGCCGGCCAGGGCGCGCCCGCGCCCGCGCGCGGCGGCGGCCCGGACCGCGTCGAGTTCCATGCCGCCGGCGAGCAGCCGGAGGGTGTACTCCTCGAGGACCGCCGCGCAGTAGCGCTGCTTGGGGCAGGCCGGGTCGGCGGCGGTGTCGACGAGGAACGGCAGGAACGACACGTGGTGCAGCATGAGGTCGAAGTCCTCGTCGGGCAGCTGCGCCGCAGGGTCGTATGCCCACCGGTCGAAGTCGAAGCTCATCGGTACAGGGTAGGCCCGGGCGACGTGCGGCCCGGGCCGGTCCCGTGGCGCTGGGCCACGTTCGATGCCGAGCCGGCCGCCCTGCTCACCATCGCCGAGCCGACCACGAAAACGCACGTGAAACGCATCCTGGTCAAGATCGGTGCCCGGGATCGCGTGCAGGCGTCGTCATCGCGTGCCGATTAATGCATTGTGCGGGCGCCGAAGAATGCGTACTGTATTCATCAGCGCCGGGAAATACTCCGGCGCGGGACACTACGACGACAAGGAGCTGGCCATGAAGCGGCACCCCGACTTCGAGCTGACGCGGCAGATGCCGCTCGGCGCGGGGGCCTGCTACGGCTATGCCCTTTGTGCTGGTCTCGGCTGTCTGAAAGGTGAAGACGCCCCGGGTGGGTGGAGCGGCTAGCAACCGGCTAGCGACGCCTCCGCCGCCCACCCCGACCGGGGACCGGGCGGCTTTTTCGTGGCATTCCACGGGCTCGTGGAATAACGCCCCGGCATATTCGCCGGTGGATTCGAACATTGACAAGTCCACAGTGAATGGCACGCGTTCAAAAATAGGTACGGGCCTGTGGCGCAGCGGTAGCGCATCGGTCTGGCAGACCGACGGTCAGCGGTTCAAATCCGCTCAGGTCCACTGGGTGTCCGGGGGGATTCAACAGGCACCCAGCTCTCGCCCGTGAGGTTGCGGCAGGTAGACCTCCGGATTCTCACTCCGGCAGACCGGGTTCAACCCCCGGACGGGCGACGTGTTGCCTGCGGTAGTCGTCCAACGGGCAGGACACCTGTCTTCCAAGCAGGCCGTGACGGGGTTCGAGTCCCCGCTACCGCTCGTGTCAGTCATGCCGTCGTAGCTCAGCGGGAGAGCAAGGCCCTGTCGAGGCCGAGGTCGCCGGTTCGATTCCGGTCGGCGGTGCGCAGTACCAAACATGCGGTTGTAGCTCAGTCAGGTAGAGCGTCGCCTTGCCATGGCGAAGGTCCCGGGTTCAAGTCCCGGCTGCCGCTCGGTTTCCATGCCCTCGTAGCCCAAAGGTAGAGGCACGACGTTGAGGACGTCGACGGTGCGCGTTCGACTCGCGCCGGGGGTACGCACGGCACCATCAGCACGGCACCATCAGCACGGCAACATCGGCACGGCGCGGTGGACGAATTGGGAGAGTCGCCTGGTTTTCACCCAGGACACGTGCGGGTTCGAGTCCCGTCCGCGCTTCCGCGCGCCGCTAGCTCAACGGTAGAGCGCCCGGCTTTTCACCGGTTGGTTCGGGGTTCGAGTCCCTGGCGGCGCACTCGCAGGGTAGAGGAGTTCGGTCGTCCTCGCCGGTCTCATAAGCCGGAGATCGCGGTGTTCAAATCCCGCCCCTGCCACCACGTGCAACACACCACGCGAGCTCGGCCCGGCAGCGACGGGGGCCGGCCGGGCTCGCCCCGCGGGTGCGCCGACGTAGGAGAGTCGGGGCTGGCTGTAACCCAGTCGCATTGCTGAGGGGGTTCGAATCCCTCCACCCGCACGCGCGGACCAAGCGCGGCAGTACCGGCACGACCATGTACCCAAGTGGCCAGGGGACCGCCTGCAAAGCGGTAGACGCCGGTTCGAGTCCGGCCATGGTCTCACCGAACGTGTGTCATCCACTGTGGACTGTCCAGCCGCAGGCTGAGCGCTGGCTGCTCGGCCGCCCCTCATAAGGGTGGAGTGCCCGGATCGACACCGGGGCCTGCGACGCCACTGTCATGCGCCCGTCGAGGACGCCGGCCCCTGACCCCGGCCCAACTCGACGCGATCGAGGCCTTCGCCCGTGCCGGGCCCGGGCTCAGGGATACAGCGTGACCCGGTAGTCCAGGGCGATCGCCGTCACCTGGGTGCGGCCGATCCGGGGCTCCGCGCCCAGGAACTGCACGCCCACGGTCACGGTCTCGCCGTTGCTCCGGTCGACGTACACGACGAAGGTGGCCCCGCCCTGGACCTCGCCCGTCGTCAGCCGGGTGACGATCCGCTCGCCGCCGGATCCCTGCTGCGTGTCGCAGGAGGTGTGCGGCCCGGCGCCGGCCGGGTCACCCGGCGACGGCGGGGTCGACGTCGGCGTGCAGGTGCTGGCGGCGGACCGGCGCATCACGTGCACCCACAGCGTCGCCGGCCGCCCGTCGACCGTCAGCCCCTGCGTGCTCTGGTAGGACAGCGACGGCCCGTCGACCCGTTCGACCTCCAGCGGGGCGTCCAGGTGCGCGTCCGGCAGGCCCGTCCGGATCGCCGCGGCGATGCCCTCGGTCAGCCGGGCCCGCGCCCGCTCGGCCGGCTCCGGCGGCTCCGCTCCCATCAGGCTGCGCGCCTGCGAGGCGCTCGCGGCGGACGTCGGCGCGGCGGGCGCCGGGCCGGGCGGCGGGGGCGAGGACAGTGCGGCCGTCATCGTGGCCACCACCGCGAGGGTCGCGGCCGCGGCGCCGGCGCCGGCCAGTCGCCGCATCAGGACCCGGCGGCGGTACCGCACGATCAGCTCCTCGACCGAATGCCGCGGCGCCGGCTCGTGCCCGATGGTCTCGTCGAACAGGCTGCGGTACGTCATGACTCCCTCACCGGCACGAGAGCGCGCAGCGTCTCCAGCCCGCGCGCCGTCTGGCTCTTCACGGTCCCGACCGAGATGCCCAGCGCCTCGGCGGTCTCCTCCACGGACAGGTCGCAGTAGAAGCGCAGCACCAGCACGGCCCGACGGCGGGCGCCGAGCTGGCCGAGGTACGCGTCCAGGGTCAGCCGGTCGACCGTGCCCTCCTCGGGCGTCGCCGGTCCGGCCGGGCCGGCCCGCTCGGCGTCGAGCTCCGCCGGATGCTCGCGCCGCCACGGCCGCCGCCGCTCGTCCAGCAGGGCGCGGACGAGCATCGTGTTGACGTACGCGTCCAGGCTGGCGATCCCCGCCCGGCGCGGCCACTGGCGGTACAGCTTGCCCAGCACGGTGGCGACGAGGTCGTCGGCCAGGTCCCAGTCGCGGCCCAGCAGGTAGGCGGTGCGCCGCCAGCCCGCCATGCGCGCGGTCGCGAACTCGCGGAACTCGGCCTCGTCCGGTGCCCTCATGCCGTAGAAGACGGAACCACCCGCGGGTCCGGTTGCCGGTACCGTGAGACGAACCACTTTGCGCCCGGAACGTTCTGCATGACATATTATCTGCATGACAGACTATGGCCACGACCTGAGCTTCGGGACCTTCCTGCCGCCCGATGCCGCCGGCGCCGCGGAGACGCTGCGGCTCGCCGCGCGCACCGAGGAGCTCGGGCTGGACATGACCAGCGTGCAGGACCACCCGTACCAGGCGCGCTTCCTCGACGCCTGGACCCTGCTGACCGCGATCGCGGCGCAGACCGAGCGCATCTGCGTGTTCCCCAACGTGGCCAACCTGCCGCTGCGCCCGCCGGCCGTGCTCGCGCGGGCCGCGGCCAGCCTCGACCTGATCAGCGGCGGCCGGGTGGAGCTGGGGCTGGGCGCGGGCGCGTTCTGGGACGCGGTGGCCGGCCTGGGCGGCCCCCGGCGCAGCCCGGCCGAGTCGCTGCAGGCTCTCGAGGAGGCGATCGCCGTCATCCGCGCGCTGTGGAGCGACGCGCGCTCGGCCCGGGTCGGCGGGGACTTCTACACCCTCGACGGCGCCCACCCCGGGCCCGGCGCCGCCCACGACATCGGCATCTGGGTCGGCGGCTACAAGCCGCGGATGCTCGCGCTGATCGGGCGGGCGGCCGACGGGTGGCTGCCCAGCGCGCCGTACCTGCCGCCGGAGCAGCTCGGCGAGGCCAACCGGCGCATCGACGAGGCCGCGGTGGCGGCGGGGCGGCGGCCGCAGGACGTGCGGCGGCTGTACAACATCGGCGGGACGTTCCGCGGCGACGGGCGGGAGTTCCTGCAGGGGCCGCCGAAGGTCTGGGTCGAGCAGCTGGCTGAGCTGGCGGTGACCGAGGGGATGAGCGCCTTCATCCTGATGGTCTCCGCGGGCGGCGACGCCGACCTGGAGCGCTTCGCCCTGGAGGTCGCCCCCGCGGTCCGCGAGCTGGTGGCCGCGGAGCGCTCGCACGGCGGTGCGATCGGCAAATCCGACGCATCAGACGTATCCGGCGACATCGTGGAGGTCGCCGCGCCGGCGCCCGCCGTCGTCCGGGTGCGCAACGAGACGCTCGCGACGCCCACGCCCGATGACGGGGTCCGGCTCTCGGGCGAGCGGCTGTGGGACGAGGCCGAGCGCCCGGCCGGCCCCGAGAGCGACCTGAGCGTCGCCTACAACGCCCGCCAGCGCGCCTCCGGCCAGCACCTCGTCGACGTGCACAACCACCTGCGCCAGGAGCTGGCGCAGGTGCGCGACCTCGTCGACCAGGTCACGGCCGGGGCCATCGACCTCGGCCTGGCCCGCTCGATGATCAACACGATGGCGATGCGGCAGAACAACTGGACGCTCGGCACGTACTGCGAGAGTTACTGCCGGGTCGTCACCACGCACCACACCATCGAGGACGTCAGCCTGTTCCCGCGCCTGCGGGCGGCCGACCCCCGGCTCGTGCCGGTGGTCGACCGCCTCGAGGCGGAGCACCACGTCATCGCCGAGGTCCTCGAGCGCGTCGACGCGGCGCTGGTGGCGATGGTCACCGATCCGGAGGGCATCGCCAGGGTGCAGGAGGCGGTCGACCTGCTCACCGACACGCTCCTGTCGCATCTGGCGTACGAGGAGCGCGAGCTGATCGAGCCGCTGAGCCGCTACAACGTGCTCTGAATCGTCGCCACGGACACGTCCCACAGCCGGGCGGCCGCCTCCGGGTCCAGCGCGTAGGGCGCGACCCCGGTGCGCTCGCCCGGCACGTTGGGCCTGGCCTCCTGGCAGTCCTCGTAGTACTTCCCGCCGACGCCCGCCACGGTGGGGGAGGCGGCCAGCAGCACCGACGTCGCCGCGCCCTGCTCCACGCTCTTCCAGCTGAGCTCCTGTCCGGTGCTGGCCTTGATGCCGCGGGCCAGTTCGTCGATGTCGACGTGCCGCTGCAGGTTCGTGCGGATCCCGCCGGGGTGCAGCGCGTTGACCCGGATGCCGTCGCCGGACCAGCGCCGGTCGGCCTCCACGGCGAAGAGGATGTTCGCCGTCTTCGACTGCCCGTAGGCCAGCCACGGCTCGTACTCGCGCCGCTCGAAGTGGATGTCCTCGAACACTACGCCCGAGCGCAGGTGCGCGGCGGAGGCGACGGCCACGACCCGGGCGCCGCCCGCCGCCCGCAGGGCCGGCAGCAGGCCGGTGGCGAGCGCGAAGTGGCCGAGGTGGTTGGTGGCGAACTGCAGCTCCCAGCCCTGCGGCGTGCGGCCCAGCGGCGAGGCCATGACGCCCGCGTTGTTGACGAGGATGTGCAGCGGCCCCTCCCAGCCGGCCGTGAACGCCCGCACGGAGGCCTGGTCGGCCAGGTCGAGCGGGGCGACGTGGACCTGCTTGTTGCCGGTGGCGGCCACGAGATCGGCCGCGGTGCGCTCGCCGGCCTCGGCGTTGCGCACCGCGATGGTCACCTCGGCGCCCGCGGCGGCCAGGGTCCGCGCGGTCTCCACGCCGATGCCGGAGGCGCCGCCGGTGACGACGGCCCGGCGCCCGGTGAGGTCGACGCCGTCGAGCACCTCGGCGGCGGTGGTCTGTGCTGTGAAGCTCACGATGACTCCTTGACCAGGGACGTGGTGACAGCCCAGAGGCGCTCGGCGGCCTCGGGGTCGAGTGCGTAGGGGGCGACGCCGCTGAAGGCGCCGGGTTCGGTGACGGGCGCCTCGGCGCAGTCCTCGAAGTAGCGGCCGCCGACGCCGTCCACGGTGGCCAGCAGGACCGAGGTGGCCGCGCCCTGCTCGGTGGTCTTGAACCGGCGCGGCCGGTCTCCGAGGGCCGCCTTGGCCATCCGGTCCAGCTCCTCGCGCGGCACGTGCCGCTGCAGGTTGGTCCGGATCGAGCCGGGGTGCAGCGCGTTGACCCGGATGCCGTCGCCGGACCAGCGCCGGTCGGCCTCGACGGCGAAGAGGATGTTCGCCGTCTTCGACTGCCCGTAGGCCGGCCATGGCTCGTACTCGCGCCGCTCGTACTGGATGTCGTCGAAGACGACGGGGGAGTAGTGGTGGGCGCTGGAGCTGACCGCGACCACCCGGGCGCCGTCCGCGGCCCGCAGCGCCGGCAGCAGGCCGGTGGCGAGCGCGAAGTGGCCCACGTGGTTGGTGGCGAACTGCAGCTCCCAGCCCTCCGGCGTGCGCCCGAGCGGGCAGGCCATGACGCCCGCGTTGTTGACGAGAATGTGCAGCGGGCCGTCCCAGCCGCTGACGAACGCGCGCACGGATGCGCGGCCGGCGAGGTCGAGCGGGGCGACGTGCACCCCCTTGTTGCCGGTGGTGTCGACGATGTCGGCGGCGGTGCGCCCGCCCGCGGCGGGGTCGCGCACGGCGAGGGTCACCTCGGCGCCCGCCCCGGCCAGGGCCCGCGCGGTCTCGACGCCGATTCCCGAGGCGCCGCCCGTGACGACGGCCCGCCGGCCGGACAGGTCGACCCCGTCGAGCACCTCGGCGGCAGTCGTGTCGAATCCGAAGGTCATGATCTTTCCCTTCGAGGCTCAGCGGTACGATATGAACCGGAGGATCCTCCAGATGCCTCAACCGTAACCGGAGGAGCCTCCGATTCATCCCCCCTGGAGTGTGACGTGACCCACCCCGAGACCGCCCGTCCCCTGCGCGCGGACGCCCGGCGCAACCGCGAGCGCCTGCTGGAGGCCGCCCTGAAGGCGTTCTCGGGCACGGACTCGGCCGCCGGGGTGAGCCTGGAGGGGGTGGCCCGCGCCGCCGGGGTCGGCATCGGCACGCTCTACCGGCATTTTCCGACCCGGGAGGCGCTGATCGAGGAGGTGTACCGCGCGGAGCTCGCCCGGCTGTGCGACGCCGCCCCGCGCCTTCGCGCGCAGCTGCCCCCCGCCGAGGCCCTGCGCGCCTGGATGGACGGCTACATCGACTACATGGCGACCAAGCATGGCCTGGCGGAGGCGCTACGCGAGGTCATCGCGGCCGGCGGCCAGCCCTTCGCGCAGAGCCGGGACCTGCTCGTCGGCGCGGTTTCGGGCCTGCTGGGAGACGGTCTGCGCGCGGACGTGGACCCGCTGGACGTGCTCACGGCGCTCACCGGCGTCTCCCTGGCGGCCGGCGGACCGGAGCGGCGCGAGCAGGCCGGCCGCCTCCTGGACCTGCTGGTCGACGGGCTGCGCGCGCGCTGAACGTCGGCCGTTCCCGCTATGGCTTTCGAGCCAGCGTCAGGGTGCCCCGCAGGTCCAGCACGATCTCCCCGCCGATCCGGTCGAGGGCCGCCGCCAGCGCCTCGATGGTCCGCTCCTGGTCGGCCGGGCTCTTCGCGCGGAACGGCCCGAAGGTGCGGACCAGGCGGAGGTACTGCCCGGCCGCCATCGGCAGGTGCCGGCTGGACCGCTCGAGCCGCACGCCGGTGAAGCACCCCGACCCGCGGATGTCGTCGAAGGCCTCGGTTTCCGGCCGTACCGCGGAAGCCCGCCCCTCCAGCGCGAGGAACGCGGCGTCGATGGCCGCGGCGTGCGCCGGATCGGCGTAGGCGTAGCGGTGCCCGAAGACCGCGAGGGTCCCGCCCGGCCGAAGGGCCTCGGCCGCCAGCCGGCACCGCCGCCCCGGATCCAGCCAGTGCCACGCCAGCGCGCACCCGAGCACGTCGGCCGGCTCGACCCGGGCCTCCTCGAACGGCGCGACCACCACCTCCGCGGCCGGGAATCGCGAGCGCAGCACCGCCGCCATCCGCTCGTCCGGCTCGACGCAGGTCAGCTCCCCGCCGAGGCGGGCCAGCACCTCGGTGCCCTTGCCGGTCCCGGCCCCGACCTCCAGCACCCGCCCGGGCGGGGCGCCGTGGTAGCCGGCGATCGCGCGGGCCAGCGCCGGCGCGTCGTAGCCGGGCCGGGCATCGTCATAGATGTCCGCCACCTCGCCGAACCGCGTCGCCATGCCGCCATCACCCTCTCACCCTGATGCTTTCACGTTGCTCGATGCCGCAGGGGCCGCGCCGGGCGACTCGGGGCGGCGAACCGGGCCCGGCCCGTGGTATCAACTGCTCCGTGCTGGACGACGAGGACTCCGAGCCCCGCCGCTCCTGGGGGATCCTGATCGTGGCCGGGGCGATCGCCGCCCTGGTGCTGATCGGCGCCGCGCTGTACATCGGCCTGGACCTGCGCTCGGCCAACCAGACCGCGGCCGACCGCGCCGCCGAGGACGAGGCCCCCCGTCCGACGGCCACCGCGCTGACCCGCCTGCCGGCGAGCGTGGAGCGGTTCGAGGCGCTGGTCGGCGTACCGCTGGACCCCGACACGTCCGGCAAGACCGCCAGGGTGTTCGTCGACATGGCGCAGTTCGGCGGCAGCGGCGACCTCAGCGTCCTGATGTCCTACTCCGGCCCCGCCCTGTTCACCGTGACGTGCGAGGCCAACCCCGCCGTTGCAGGAACCGCGACCCCGCCCGAGCCCGGCGACGGCTCCCTGACCCTGAAGCAGGTAGACCGCGACCACGTCAAGGACTGCGCCGCCGCCACCCTGACCGACGACTGGTTCACGCAGCCGACCCTGCAATGGCTGGCCGGCCGCGCCCAGCCCGCCGCCGCCGACAACAAGCTCGCCCGCTGGTCCTGCGGCCCGGTCGCGATGGAGGCCCGCCAGTCCCCGTCCTACTTCGGCATCGTCGTCAAGGCCGGCCCGGGCGACCAGACCTGCGGTGCCGTGCAGTAACCGTGAACGCGGACGAGTTCTGGATGATCCTGGAGGCCTCGGCCCACGACGGCGCCACCCCCGACCGGCGCCTGGAGATTCTCCGGCAGCGCCTGTCGAGGGCCCCGCGCCGCCACCTGCTCGACTGGGCACAGCTGCTGGACGCCACCCGCAAGCCGGCCGACACCGCCCGGCTGTGGCGCGCCGCCGACATCATCATGCCCGGCCACAGCGGCACCGACGGCTTCCATGACTTCCAGATGTGGCTCGTCGGCCTGGGCCGCGCCGCCTACGAGGCCGCCGTCGCCGACCCGGACACCCTGGCCGCGGTCCCGGCCGTGCGCCGCCTGGCCGCCATCCCGTACGCCGACCGGACCGACGCGGACCTGCCGATGTGGCAGGAACTGGAGGGCGTCGCCGTCGAGATCGGGTTCGACCGCCCCGACCTGGACGGCGACGTGCGCGACATCCTGTTCGAGGAGCGTGCCGTCCTGGTCCGCTCCGGCCCCAACCCGGACGATCTGGCCTGGTTCCGCCTGAAGTCCACCGACCTGTCCCGCTACTACCCCCGCCTGTGGGCCCTCTTCGGCAGCCAGTGGCGCGACTGAAGGCACCGGCTGCCGAGGCGGGACTGCGCGGACCGACCTCGAAGCCGTGGCTGGCCGCGTCCGCCACCATGAAGAACAACTGCCCGGGGCCGCGGCCGGGCGCATCCGGCGGTGTCGGGCCTCGGCTGGTGTCATGCCCTGGGAGCCGCCGTGTCAGCGCAGGATGCCGGTGTGGCCGAGGGAGTACCGGCCGGGCTGCGGCCAGAAGCACAGCCCGTGCGGCTGGGCGCCGACCTTGATCCGGGCGAGCAGGTGCCCGTCATCCGTGGAGATGGCGTAGACCTCGCCGTTGTACCGGCCGGAAAGCCACAGGACCTTGCCGTCCGCCGAGACGCCGCCCATGTCCGGGCTGCCGCCACCGGGGATCTGCCACTTGGCGACGAGGGTGCCGGTGGCGAAGTCGAGGACCGACACCGAACCCTCGCCCCGGTTGGCGATGTAGAGGCGCTTCGAGTCGCGGCTGACGTACAGCCCATGCGCGCCGGCCCCGGTCGGCAGGAACATCCGCACGGTGAACGCGTCCCCGTCGAGGATCCACACGCCGGAGGTGTGCATGTCGGCGACGTACCAGGTGCGCCCGTCTGGGGTGATCTTGACATCCTGCGGCATCGCCCCGTCGCGTGGCAGGTGCAGCTGGCCGACCACCTCCTGACGCTGGACGTCCACCTTGATCAGGTCGCCGGAGAACTCGCAGGTCGCGATGAAGTAGCGGCCGTCGGCCGAGAAGTCGGCGTGGTTCACCCCAGAGCAGTTGACCGGCACCGATCGCACGATCGCCATCGTGTGCGGGTCCCGGAAGTCGATGCGGTGCAACAGCTCCGCCATAACCATCGCGAACCTGCCGTCGGGGGTGAAGTACAGATTGTACGGGTTTTCGACCGGGACGGGTGTTCCGAACGCGCCGGTCGCCGGGTCGATCGGGGTCAGTGTGTTGCCGTCGTTGTTGTTCACCCACAGCGTTCGCAGGTCCCAGGCCGGCACGACGTGCTGCGGTGCCTTGCCTACCTCGACCGTCTGGATGACCTTGTACGTCGCCGGGTCGATGACCGAGACGGTGTCGCTGCCAAGGTTCGGCACGTACACCCGGACGGGGTCGTTCCTGACCGCGCCGGCGAGCGCGCCGGGCCGGTCCGCGGCGTAGACGTCGCGCGAGTCGAGCAGCGGCGGCATGCCGGGCAGCGCGGCGCCCGGCCCGGTGGCCCCGCCCGAACTCCCGGGCGGCCCGGACGTGGCCATGCCGGGCATGTTCATTCCAGGCATGGCCTCCGGCGTGTGATGGTCGCCGGGGCTCGCGCTCTTCGGCGCGGGCGTGGCAGAACACGCACCCAGCAGCAGGACGGCGGCGGTGAGCGCGGTGAGCGCACCGGAGCGAAGGTGCCCAGGAGTCATCAGCCGGCCATGAGAGAGACTCACGATTGATCCGTTCGGTACGCCTTTGTTGGGTCTTGCGTACCACGGCGGCCGCCGCCGGATCCGGGTGATCGAGCGAGTTCCCCGTCATCGGATGACCCGTGCGGCAGCGGTTCAGCCGGTGGCGTTGACGAACCGCCGGATGCGGTCCACGGTGGCGGCGTCCGGGGCCAGGAACTGCAGGCCGACCTCGGTCTGGGCGCCCTGCGTGACGCAGTGCACGACCTGGGCGTGCAGCCGCACGGGGTTGCCCTCCATGGTCAGCTCGACCGAGACCGCGTCGCCGGTGCGCACCGGCACGTCGGCGTCGGCCTGGCAGCGCAGGCCGCCGGTGCTCAGGTCCATCAGCCGGGCGGCGACGAGCTCGGCGCCGCCGTCGATGCCGAAGCGGACCGGGCCGGAGGCGGCGATCCGCTCGGCGTGGCGCCGCTCCAGCCGCTCGGCCAGCGCCGACATGCCGTTGATGCGCTCCATGGTCTGCCCGACCCGGTCGGTGAGCCGCTCCACGGTGACGTACTGGGCCTGGGCCACGCTGTGCAGCACCTCGGTCGTCTCGCCGATGCCGGCGACCCCGGCGAGCATGTCCCGGATCGTGCCGGTCATCTGGGCCGCGGTGCGCTCCAGCTCGGCGATGGTGGCCGCGATCCGCTCGGTCGACTCGGCGGTGGTGCCGGCCAGGTCCTTGACCTCGTTGGCCACGACGGTGAAGCCGCGCCCGGCCTCGCCGGCCCGGGCCGCCTCGATGGTGGCGTTGAGGGCCAGCAGCCGGGTCTGCGCGGCGATGCCGGCGATGAGCTGGGTCGTCCCGTCGACCTGGCGCAGGCTGTCGCCCAGCGCCGCGACGACCCGCTCGGCCTCCGAGGCCCGCTCGACGACGGAGACGGTGGCCCGGTCGGCCTCGGTGACCCGCTCCTCGATCGTGCGGGCGGCCGTGCGCACCTCGCCGACCTGGTCCACGACGTCCTGCAGCTCGCCCGAGATGGCACCGACGGACTCGTCAACCACGCTCTGGGCCCGCTCGCGCAGCTGCCGCTGGCTCTCCCGCTGCTGCTCGAAGCTCGCGTGCAGCTGCTCCTCGCGCACCCGCTGGGCACCGCGCAGCTGCTCGTCCTGGTCGACCAGGCGCAGCCGGGAGCGTTCCAGGGCGCGGCCGATGTCGCCGAGCTCGTCGCGGCCGGAGGGCACCTCACGGGGGCCGAGGTCGCCCTCGGCGGTCGCGGTGACGGCGGAGACGGCGAGGTGGACGTCGTGCCGGGTGCGCCACCAGACCGAGGCGGCGAACCAGATCGCCATGACGGCGGTGACCGCGGTGACGGTGAGGTTGATCTTGCGGTCCCGGGAGAGGTTGGCCACGCGCGCGTCGAGCAGCCGCTGCAGCGCCCCGGTGGCCGGGTCCAGGGCCTGGCGCACCTTGGCCGCGGCGGCGCTCGCGTCGACCGGGCCGGGCGTGGCGAGGCCGGCGGTGAGCGTGCCCGACAGGGCGGACAGCGCGTCGGCGGCCGCGCTCATCGCGGTCAGGTCGCCGCCGAGGCCCGGGTCGGACGTGTGGCCGGTCGCGGTCTGAACCCCGGCGCGGATCGCCGTGGCCGCCGAGTCCAGCGCGCCGGCGTGCACGGCCCGGGCGGCCACCCGGTCGTCCAGGGCGGCCGTGGTGTCCGTGGCGGCGGCCGCCGTGGCGGCGGTGAGGGCCTTGGGCAGCTGCACGACGAGCGCGTCCATCACGTAGAAGGAGTCGAGGTCGGGGTCGAGGGTCAGGTTGGAGTTGTCGCCGGCCGCGGTGATGAGCGCCCCGATCGCCACGGCGGCGGCCGGCCCGCCCGACGTCGGCACCGCGGCCATCCGCTCGTCCAGCCGCAGCCGCGGGCGCGCGGAGACGAGGCTGCGCAGCCTGGTCAGGTCGGGGGTGCGGCCGGCCGCGAGGTCGGTCATCGCCGACAGCGCGGGCAGCACCACCTCGCTGCCGTCGTGCTCGGCGGCGGCGAGGCCGATCCGGCCGCCGACGGAGCCGGTGTACGCCCACGTGGTGCCCAGACCGGGCACCAGCAGTACCACCACCAGAACCGCCAACCGGGTGCTCGTGCGCACCCGGTCGGACAACCACAGGACCGGCACGAGCAGCGCGGGCCGGCGAGATCCGCTCATATCGGGCTGATCGGTCCGGGCGGGCACAAGGTGAGAGAAAGGGTGCCCGCCCGAAGGCCGGTCAGCGGAGTGGGCCTACAGGAAGCGGTACGCCGTGCCGCCGCGCACCGGGGCGACCCGGACGCCGGCGGACGGGTTGGCCGCCTCGACCATCTTGCCGTTGCCGATGTAGATGGCCACGTGCCCCGGCATGTGGATCACGTCGCCGGGCATCCACTGCCCGGACGGCACCCGCCGCCCGCGGGCCGCGATCTGCTCGCTCTGGTGCGGCAGCTTGATGCCGACCTTGGCGTAGGCGGCCATCACGAGGCCGCTGCAGTCGTACGTGTTCGGCCCCGCGGTGGCGTACACGTACCGCTTGCCGACCTGATCCAGCGCGAACGACACCACGGTGCCGGCGGCCCCGGACGGGGGCGCGATGCCGGCGGTCGACGACGACTTGCTCACGGTCGCCGACTTCCCGGACTTGGTGGGCGACGTCGACTTGCTCGTCGAGGTCGCCGGCTTCTTCGTCGCCGTCGTAGCGGGCGGCTTCGACGTGGTCTTCGGCGGGGCGGGCGCCGGAGGGGAGACCGGCCCGTCCGGCCGGACGGGTGCGATGGGTTCGAGGTGCACCCGGTGGGCGCGGTCGGCCTTCTCGTAGGCCGTGAGCAGGATCTCCTGCTCGGCGAGCGTCAGCGTGGCTGAGCCGCTGTCGGCGTTCACCGCGGCCGTCGCGGGTTTCGGGTTGGCGGCGGCCGCGGAGGGGCCGAGCCAGACGGTGTACAGGGCAAGGGCTGCGGTGCCTGCTGCGATGCGGTGCAGCGGCTGGCGAGCGTTCAGTTCGACTCCCGGACCGGCCCGGTGCACTCGCGCGTGTCTCGGGTGGAGCGCCACGATGATGCCGGCGCTGACCCGAAGTACCGGGCTAAACGGACATTTCCTCGGTTCGACCCCAGGGGGCCGTCGGCGACGCTACGAGCTATGCACGGCCTGTGTGGAGAGTCGTGACATTCCTCACCACCTATCTCACCCACACCCGTGCGGGTATCGGCCAAAATGTCCAACCGTTGCGGACAACCTTTTCCGGCCGTTAAGACGTCTTGGTTGCGCCTTTTTCGGCAGTCCGTTTCGCGCAATTTTCTGTGCTTATGCTGCCTTCATGGTTTTTGCAGCGGTACCGCGGATTGCGGCGCTGGCGACGGCCGCCGCGTTGCTGGGGGCGTGCGCCGGCTCCGACACCGGCGGGCCGGCCGCCGACGCGGGGTGTGCGGGGTTCGCGGCGTACCAGGGGCACCGCGGCACCACGGTCACCGTCCGGTCGTCGATCCGCGACGTGGAGGCGGACAAGCTCATCAAGGCGTGGGAGTCGTTCCAGACCTGCACCCGCATCACGATCGACTACTCCGGCAGCGCCGACTTCGAGGCCCAGCTGCCACGGGACGTTGCCGCCGGGAAGGCGCCGGACCTGGCGTTCTTCCCGCAGCCGGGGCTGCTCGCCGCGATGGCCCGCACCGGGAAGCTCGAGCCGGCCGCCAAGGCGACCGTGGAGAACGTCGACAAGTACTTCTCCGCCGACTGGAAGCGCTACGGGACCGTGGACGGGGTGCTGTACGGCGCGCCGATCGACGCCAACGTGAAGTCCTTCGTGTGGTACTCCCCGAAGTTCTTCGCCGCGCACGGGTACACCGTGCCGCGGACCTGGGACGAACTGCTCGGGCTCAGCGACCGCATCGCCGCCACCGGGATCAAGCCCTGGTGCGCCGGCATCGAGTCGGGCGGCGCGACGGGCTGGCCGGTCACCGACTGGCTGGAGGACACGCTGCTGCGCACCGCCGGGCCCTCCGTCTACGACGACTGGGTCGGGCACCGCATCCCCTTCGACGACTCGCGGGTGGTGGCCGCGCTCGACCGGGTCGGCGGGATCCTGCGCAACCCGAAGTACGTCAACGGAGGCTACGGCGGCGTCGAGAGCATCGCCACGACGGCATTCCAGGAGGGCGGCCTGCCGATCCTGCAGCACACCTGCGCCATGCACCGGCAGGCGTCGTTCTACGCCAACTGGTGGCCGGCCAACGCCTCCGTGGCCGAGGACGGCGACATCTACGCGTTCTACCTGCCGCCGGTCGACCCGGCCGCCGGTCGCCCGGTGCTGGGCGCCGGGGTGTTCGCCGGCGCGTTCGCCGACCGCCCCGAGGTGCAGGCGGTCGCCGCCTACCTGTCCACCCCCGACTTCGCCGACAACCGGGCCCGCACCGGCGGCGTGGTGAGCGCCAACAAGGAGCTGGACAAGTCCGTGCTGGGCAGCCCGATCGAGAAGCTGTCGGCGAGCCTGCTCACCGACCCCGGCGTCACCTTCCGCTTCGACGGCTCCGACCAGATGCCCGCCACCGTCGGCGCCGGCACGTTCTGGACCGGCATGACCGACTGGATCAAGGGCGCCGACACCGCTACCGTGCTGCACCGCATCGAGACCGGCTGGCCGGCTTGATCCGGCCGGTGCCGTGCCGATGATCGATCCATGCGAGGGTTGCGACGACGACTGGCCGATCTGCGGATCGCCACGAAGATCGTCAGCGTGTCCCTCGTCGTGACGGTCATCTTCCTGGCCTCCGGCATCTTCGGCCTGGTCAACCTCAACCGGCTGATCCACGAGCAGGACCGCGAGTACAACGTCAACGTCCGCGCCCTGGACGAGATGACCCACGTGCGCTCCAGCGTCGGCTCCCAGCTGGAGGCCGTCCTGGCGTACATCCTCTCGGACCCGGGCTTCTACCGGGACACCTACGCCGACGTCATCGTCCAGTCCGACCGCGACATCGACGCCCGCATCGCCACCCTGCGCGCCATCGACCTGCCGCAGCACGAGCGCACCGGCCTGCGCGGCTTCACCGCCACCGTCGGCATGTGGCGCACCGCCCGCGACGCCGCGCTGGACGCCGCCCGGACCGGCGACCAGCGCAAGGCCGCCGCCGTCGTGCTGGTCCGTTCGGAGTCCATCGCGCGGGCCGTGAAGGACCGCGCCGGCTCCTTCCTGGCCCAGCTGGTCGACGCCGTGGCCGAGGGCGCCAAACGGGCCAAGGCCAACGCCAGGCGCAACGCCCAGCTGACCGCCGGGCTGCTGGCCGCCGGCACCCTCACCGCGCTGCTGCTGTCCGCGCTCACCGCGCGGGCCATCTCCCGCCCGCTGCGCCAGGTCGTCGACGTGCTGGCCCGCGTGGCCCGCGGCGACCTGAGCCGCCGGGTCGAACTGGACCGCGACGACGAGGTCGGCCAGATCGGACGGTCCCTGAACGAGACCCTGGGCGTCCTGCGCAACGCCTTCGAGGAGGTGCACCACCGGGCCTCCCACGACGGCCTGACCGGCCTGGCCAACCGCGCCCTGCTGCGCGAGCGCATCGGCGCCGCCCGCGCGGACGCGGCCGGCGGCCGCCCGGTCGCCATGCTGCTCATCGACCTGGACGGGTTCAAGCAGGTCAACGACGTGCACGGCCACGCCGCCGGCGACCACCTCCTGACCGTGGTCGCCGGCCGCCTCCAGGCCGGCGTCCGCGGCGGCGACACGGTCGCCCGCCTGGGCGGCGACGAGTTCGCCGTCCTGCTCAACGACGTCGACACGGCCGAGGACGTCTGTGCCGTGGCCGAGCGGCTCCTTCGCGATCTGCAGCAGCCGACGGTGTACCGCGGCATCCACCTGACCCCGCGGGCGAGCGTCGGCGTTTCGCTGTGGGACGGTGCGATCCCCATCGATGCACTCATGCACGACGCGGACCAGGCCATGTACGCCGCCAAGACCGGCGGCAAGGGCCGCGTCGTGTACGCGTAGCCGGCCCTGCCGCCCCCGCTCAGCCCTGCAGCGTGCGGAGCTCGACCAGCAACTCCGACAGGGCGGCCGGATCGCAGCGCCCCATGGGGGTGCGCCGCGCGACCTGCCAGTGATCCGACCACGCGTCGTCGGCCCAGATCTCGGTGATCCGCTGTTCGTCGACGGTGTTGTAGGCCGACGTCGACACGCCCGGATCCAGCTCGACCAGCAGCGTCAGCCCGCCGGGCAGCTTGTGCGCCAGCTGGGTGTGCTGGCCTCTCGACGCGTGGTACGCGTTGCCCTGCCACCGTCCGTGCAGCAGCCCCCGGACCCGGTCCGTCGCCACCGGCCCGAATCCCGCCAGGCTCGTCGCCGCGCGCTGCGCCTCGGTGAGCGCGACCGCCGGGCGGTGCACCTGCGGGAAGGGCTGCAGCATCTCGTAGTCGACGAGGATCTGCGCCCAGCCGGCGAGGTCCCCGCCGAGCTCGGCCGGGTGCACGATCCCGAGCGGCGCGTCCGCGTCGACGGTCGCGGTCGCGTCGTGGACGTCCGCGAAGCTGTCGTCCTCCGCGATCCGCAGCGCCCGGACCAGACGCTTGCCCGGGTCGTACTCGCCCCACAGCAGCCGCCGCGCGACCGGGCCCAGGATCGGGTGCGGCAGCAGGACCTCCGGCAGATCGCGCGCCGGCCGCAGCCGATGCGCGAGCATGTCCCGCTCCAGGCGCGCGATGTGCGCCGCCGCGCTCGCCCGCAGTTCCTTCTTGAACCGCTGGAACTCCTGGTAGGCCTCGGGATTGGTGTCCTTGACGCCCGGCTTGGGCGGCCTGGCCAGGCGCCGCCCGTCCGCGCCCACGGCGTACGCGGTGAGGTGCTCGTCCGTGACGACCGTGAACGCGCGCGGCCCGTAGTCCACGGTGACCCCGGTGTCCAGCCCGTGCGTGATCGCCAGGCGGTCCGCCAGCTGCGGCACGGACAGCCCGCGCCGGGCGGCGGCCTGCGTGAGGTAGACCGTGACCCGTTCGTTCGTCGGGCCGCCCGACATGCCCTCCTCGATCGCCAGCAGGTGCCGCAACGACAGGTCCGTGCCGACGGTGGCCAGCACCGCGAATCCGTCGATCGCCCGCGCGTACCGGCTCTTCGGCGGCCACGACCGCGCCAGCGGCGCGAGCTTGTCCATCGTGGCGTCGTCGCCGATGTGTGCCTGCGCCAGCACCACCCACGCCTCCGACGCCGGCATGTCGTCCGCCAGCCACTCGTCCAGCAGCGCCCGCCCGAACTCCGCCAGGCTCGGTCCGTCGCAGGCCGCGATCAGCCCCGCCAGCTGCGGGTCGGCCGCGGATACCAGCGGCTGCGCGGCCGCCGACGCCTCGACGACCAGCGGCAGGCCGCCGCCGGGCGGCGCGGGGTCCCCGGGCGCCGGCTCCGGCGCCTCCGCCAGGCGTGCGCGGGTCAGCGCATCGACCAGCCGGGCGACCTCGTCCTGCGGCATCGTCCCGCCGCCGGCCAGCCGGATCGGCGGCAGCCGCTCGGGTCGCGTCCACGCCGGTGTCTTGCCCTTGCGCGCTTCCGGCCCGGCGTCGCCGGGGGCCGGCTCGATCAGGGCAGCGATTGCGGCGAGGGCGGCCGACCCGTACTCGTCGGCGGCCTTGACGACGATCTGACCGTGGCCGATCGAGGCCAGGTAGCGCAGCGCGTCCTCGGCGTTGCGTCGCGCCTTGCCCGGGCGCCCGGCCGCGGGCGGGATCAAGGCCCGCGCCGCGGTGTCGGCGTGCCGGCGCAGCCACAGCCGCGCCCACAGCCGCGCGGAACCGAGGTGCCGCAGCCAGCCCGCGACCAACGCGGCCGGCTCCGGTCCCTGGAACGGCAGCATCAGCAGCCCCCGGCGGTCGGCGTCACCCGCCTCGCTGAGCGCGAGCGCCAGCGCGTCCAGCTCGAACCGGGCGACCGCGACCCGGCCCACATCGATGCGCTGCCGGTGCCGCAGCAGCGTCGGCGCCGCGAGCAGCGCCCGCGCCGACGCCTCGGGCCCCTTCGCCACCAGCCACGAGACCTGCGGCAGGGTCAGCTCGGAGAGCCGGTCCGCGCCGGTCGCCGCCTTCACCCAGTCGGGCTGTTCCAGCCCGTGGTCGAGCGCCGCGGCCCGCGACCACCACAGGTCCCGCTCCCCGTCCTGCCACGCCATGACGGTCGGCTCCTCGCAGGCCAGCCCTTCGACCACGACCGGCTTGCGTCCCTGAGCCGCCGTCATCTGCTCCGCCCCCACGTTCGTTCGCTGTTGTCCGGTGAGCTTGACATTGTCACTGTGACAAGGCTTTGACTGGGTGCCGGAGGTGGTCCCCATGAACTCGGCACTGCTTGGCGCACTGGCCGCCAAGAGCTCGTCGACGCGGCTGAAGGCGGCCCTGGCGGCCGGCACGCATCCCGAGCCCGGCTTCGTCGACGCGCTCGTGGCACGATGCGCGGTCGAGCCGGACTTCTTCGTGCGCGACATGCTCACGTGGGCGCTGACCCGTCTCC
This sequence comes from Dactylosporangium sp. NPDC051485, assembly GCF_040682015.1. NCBI lineage: Bacteria > Bacillati > Actinomycetota > Actinomycetes > Micromonosporales > Micromonosporaceae > Dactylosporangium > Dactylosporangium sp. NPDC051485. The sequence continues at coordinate 102,186 of NZ_JBFAZW010000014.1, read as the reverse complement.
CGCCGCAGGTCACGGTGCCGAAGCTGCTCGCGGAGCTGCGCTGCGAACGCGCACAGGCCCGCAGCCAGGCGCTGCACTCCCTGTCCAAGATCGGGGACCGCAGCGCGTGGCCGGCGATCACGCGGTCGCTGCTGCGCGACGTCGACGACGAGGTCGCGCGGGCCGCGTGGCGCGCCGCAGTCGTGCTCGTGCCCGAGGGGGAGAGGGAGGCGCTGGCCGCGGAGCTGGGCGCCCAGCTGGGCCGTGGTGACCGGGAGGTACGCCTGAGCCTGTGCCGTGCCCTCGCCGCGCTCGGCGACGTGGTGGAGCCGGTCCTGCGAACGGCGCTGACCCATCACGACCCGGAGGTGCGTGCGCATGCGAGCGCCACCGAGCGGCTCCTGCGCGATCCGGACGCCGGGATCGACCTTCCCGTCTTCGCGGTCGACCAGGACCGGCAGGATGGATCGCGTGCTGATCGGTGAGGTGGCGCGGCGCTCGGGGGTGAGCGCCCGGATGCTCAGGCACTACGACTCGCTCGGGCTGGTACGGCCGACGGGCCGCACCGTGGGCGGTTACCGGGAGTACACCCCCGACGACGTACGGCGGATCTTCTACGTGGAGGGTCTGCGGTCCCTCGGGCTGTCGCTGCGCCAGATCGCCCGCACGCTCGACGATGCGGGGTTCACCCCGTCCACGCTGGTCGGCGATCTCATCCGCAAGACCGAAGAGCGACTGAACCGGGAGCGCGAGCTCCTCGAGCGGCTCCGCACGTTCGAGGCGGCCGAGGTCGTCGGCTGGCAGGACGTCGCGCGCATCGTCGAGCTCCTGCACGGCCTCGGTTCGCCAAGTGCCGCGCGCCGGCAGCAGGCCGTCCTGGCCCCGGCCGAGCCCGCGTCGGTCCCCGCCGAACTGCTGGCCAAGGCCATCCTCACCGAGGCCGATCCGAACGTCGCCGGGGCGCTGCGGTGGGCCCTCGCGCGGGCCGGCGGTGACGGGGTGGCGAGCCTGGCATCCGGGCTGACCTCCGACGACCCCGAGGTCCGGCGGCGCGCGGTCCGGGCGCTCGCCGAGCTACCCTCCGCCGAGGCGACCGCGGTGCTCACCGACGCGCTCGACGACATGGACGCGACGATCCGCAGGCATGCCGCCCTCGCCCTGGGTGCGCGCGGCGTGACCCGAGCCGTGCCGACGCTGCTCGGCATGGTGGTCGAGGGCCCGAACGACGTCGAGGCCGCCGAGCTCCTGGGCGCGCTGGCGCGGGACCCGCAGTGGGCCGACCGGATCATGGGGGCGCTGGTCGACCAACTCGCCGCACCCGCCGCGGACTCCGCGGTGCGGGTGCGACTGGTCCAGGCGCTCGCGGAGATGCCGGGGAACGTTGCCCTGCCCGTCCTGCGGCAACTCGCCCACGACGACGACCGGCCCGTGGCCCTGCTCGCCTCGGCCCTCGTGCGCGCGCTCGAGACGTAGAGCTTGGCGGAGGAACCTCTCAGCTGAGCGGCGTTCGCAGGCCGCGAGCGGGGTACGCCTCGCTCGACCCGGCGTCCTGGGTGGCGCCGGGACCCGCGCCCCGGACGGCGGCGAGCGCGCCGAAGGCGATGCCCCAGGCCATGCTCAGCACCGACCAGACCGGCCCGAACCCGCCGGGCGTCCCCGGCCAGGCGAGGCAGACGAGGCCGAGATAGGCGGCCACCAGGCCGACCCCGATCCCGACGAACCGCCGGCCGCGCACCCGGCACGCCGCCGTCCCGCTCAGCACCACGAGGGCGAGGCCCACCGCGCCCTGCACGGCGTAGTGGTTGATCCCGATCGTGATGTCCTCGGGCAGCAGCCGCTCCCGGTTCGCCGCGTACATCGCATTGGCGTACGCCAGCCAGGGCAGCGCCCCGAGCCCGGCCAGGACCGCCAGCGGCCGGTCCACCCGGACCCCGCCCGCGGCGAGCGGCTCCCGCCCGGGCGCGAACGCCACGACGAGCGCCTCCGCGGCCACGGCCAGCGCGACGAGCACCAGGGCCCATTCCAGCGAGGCGGCGGCGGAGACCGCGAGGGTCGCCGCGACGCACAGCAACTGCACGACGGCGGGCGCCGACCGCCGGGGCCGCACCGCGACCCGGACGAAGGCCGCCGCGACGAGCACGGTGAACATCAGCCCCCAGCCGGCCTCCAGCGCCACCAGCCATCCCGGGTCCCACGTCACCGACAGGTCGATCACGCCGAACCCCGGAAAGATCAGCCACGACACCGCGAAGACGACCGCCGCAGCGCGGATACCGGCCGTCCGGAATGCCGCACCGGACACGCGCCCCACACCCACCCCTCTCACCGACGTTCGTGTCAGGTTGGCGGAAAACCGGGGCTATGGGCCAAGTTTGCCGACAACCCGACACGGGCGGGTGGCCGTGGACAGCGCGGCCGGTGTCGACCCTCGACGCCCAACCTCAGACCTTGACCCAGCCGTCGAAGCCGCTCGGGGACAAGCAGTGGACCCGGCCGTCGAGCCGCAGGTTGGGGTCGGTGCGGTAGCGCTCGGTCAGGGCGCGCTCGGCGGCGGCGTCGCCGCGGTCGGCGGACAGGAGGAGCTCGGCGAGGTTGTCGGCGGTGCGGTCGGTGATGGCGCCCCACTGGTCCCACAGCAGGACCTCGTCGCCGTTGCGGTGGGCGACCTCCAGGAGCACGGCGTCCAGGAGGTACTGGTGACCGCGGAACGGCAGGTGCGGGTCCACGCCGTAGCGGTCGGCGTCGATGATGCCGCGGCGGTGGGCGGTCCAGGCCTGGGCGGCGGTGATGAACTGGGGGACGTCGGCCGGGTCGAAGGGCACGTCGGCGGGGTCCAGCTGGGCGTCGGCCATCACCCAGCGGGTGCCGTTCCAGTATTCGGCCACGATGTGGTCGTAGTTCCAGTCCTCGGCGAAGTAGGGGGCGAAGCCGACCCTCGTGCGGGCCGGCACCCCGCGGCGGCGCAGGGTCGACACGGTGAGGATGGCGTAGTCGCGGCAGCAGCCGACCACGCGCTCGGCCTGGGGGCGGGGCGCGGTCAGCGGGCCGGGGAAGCGGGACTGGTCGAGCCGCAGGATGCGGCTCACCCAGCGGGCGTCGATCTCGCCGAGGCGGTCACCGGAGAAGGTGAGGCCGGCGCAGCGGTAGTGCACGACGAGGTTGCGCACGGCCGCCATCAGGGACGGCAGATCCTCGGGCAGGTCGTCCAGGAGCTCGCCGAACTCGCCGGGGTCGCTGAAGCGCGTCTGCTCGCGGTAGCGCTGCATCATGCATCGAACCTAACAACATTCCAGCATGATCCGCCCAAGCCGGGCGTGGGCGGCCGCGGCGGGGTGGGTGGGGCCGTAGTCGTCCTCGTCGCCCAGACCGCCGGCGAAGAGGGCATAGACGGCGCCGGGGTGGCCGCTCGGGGTGAAGACGATGCCGGCCTCGTGGCGGGCGGCGCCGCGCTCGTCCCGGTCGGCGCCGTGCTTGGTGGCCACGCGGGCGCGTTCGGCCGAGGACATGTCGTGGCGCACGCCGTCGTGGTAGCCGGCGGCGCCGCGCAGCACGCCCAGGAGGAACGAGGTGCTGGCCGGGGCGAGCAGGGCGCCGGTGACCAGGCGGGCGAGGAGGTCGTGGGTCTCGCGGGCGGTCGTGTCGCCCAGGAAGAACCGCGAGGGACCGGCCGGCTCGACCCGGGTGTGGACGAAGCCCTTGGCGGCCAGGATCTCGTTGATCTCGGCCGGCGGGACCAGGCGGCCGCACAGGCGCACCGCGGTGTTGTCGGAGACGAGCAGCAGGGCGGTGAGGACGCCGGCCACGGTGAGCTCGTCGCCCCAGACGGGCTGCAGGTGGTACAGGCCGCTGCCGCCCAGCACGTCACCCGGGCCGAGGCGGATCCGTTCGGCCAGGTCGAGCCCGCCGCGGTCGGACTTGTCGAGCAGGGCCACCGCGACGGCGAGCTTCTGGACGCTGTACCCCTTGATGACCCGCTCGTCGTCGTCCTCGACCACGGCGGTGCCCCCGACCGACACCCGGGCGTGCCAGTCCCCGCCGGCCAGGGCGCGCTGCCGCTCGTAGGCCCGGCGCAGGCGCGTGACGCTCACCACGCGCAGTTTAGGGTCTTCGCATGGATCTCGCGGCGGCGTTGGGCGCGCACCTCGACCGGCTCTCGTTCGCCGACCGGGGCACGGACGAGGTCACCGAGCTGCTGATCGAGGCGGTCGTCGGGTGGGCGCGGGAGCAGGGGTGGCGGGCCTATCGGCGGGCGGCCAGCGTCGTGCCGCTGCCTGCGCCGTACGACCGGCAGTTCTCGGTCGTCGACGTCGGCATCGCCCGGCCGGGCGATGCCCCGGTGGTGGTCGAGGTGGACCACGCCGATCGGCGGCGGACGCTGGACAAGCTCGTCGCGGAGGGGGCGGCCGGGCGGGTCGCGCTGTGGGTGCGCTGGGGCGCGGGCCGGATGAGTGCGCCGCCGGAACCGGTGCGGCTGGTCGCGTTCCCGGTCATCTCGCGCCGCGGGCCGTCGGGCGGCCGCGTGCACTCGCACGCTCCCGGGGCGGACCGGCCGGCGCCGGAGCACAGCGAGGCGGCCGGGGAGTACACCTCGCAGGCCATGCACCTCGAGGACGGTCAGGGCGGGCCCGACGATACGTAGAGCAATAATCTCGCTACAGAGTGCAGTACCCCGGTGAGGTTGTCAGGCTTGGGCGAGTGTCAGTGATCAGACCTATCTGATGGCCGACTGCCGCCGTGCCCCACAATGACGCGGGTGAGTCCCACGTCCACGACGACGAGCGCCGGGCCCGCAGTCGCCGCGGTCACCGCCAAGCAGCGGCCCGCCGACGAGCGGCTTCCCGTCCGCCACCGGTTCGCCGCCGCCGGCCTGTTGGTCTGTGGCGTCGCCGTGCTGCTGGTGGGGTACCTGCGCATGGCCCGCAGCAACGGCACCAACGCCGACGGGGCGGCCAACGCGCTGCAGGCCTGGGACCTGCTGCACGGCAACCTCGGGCTGGCCGGCTGGACGCTCAGCGACGTCTCGTTCTACCCGACGGAGCTGGTGCAGTACGCGCTGATCGAGCTGTTCTACGGGCTCGACCAGGACGTGATCCACGTCGCCGCGGCCATCACCTACGTGCTGCTCATCCTCTTCGCCGCGCTGGTCGCCCGCGAAGGGGCCACCGGCCGCGCGGCGTGGGCCCGGGCCGGGGTGGTGGTGGCGGTACTGCTCGTGCCCTCGCCCGGCGCCGGCTTCGCGACCGTGCTCAACGTCCCCGACCACACCGGCACCGCGGTGCCCCTGCTGGTCGCGGCCCTGCTCTTCGGGCACCGGGCGCGGCTGGGGCGCTGGTGGCCGGTGGCGGTCGCCGTGGTGCTGACGCTGGCCCAGGTCGGCGACCCCCTGGCCATGTACATCGGGGCCCTCCCGCTGGCCACCGTGAGCGCCCTGCGGCTGCTGCGGGCCATCTGGACCCGCGCCGAGAAGGGCCCCGACGCCCACCTCCTCGTCGCCGCGGCCGCCTCGGTGGCCCTGTCCCACGCCGCCGTGCGCCTCATCGACCTGGCCGGCGGCTACCGGGTGCACGCGCCGATCGCCCAGTTCACCACCTGGGACGCGGTGCCGGACCACCTCATGCTGCTGGCCCGCACGACGGCCCTGGACTACGGGGCGTACTTCCCGCACCTGACCGGCGACCATCCGGCCCTGACCCTGCTGTACCAGGCCGCCGGCGTCGTGAAGCTGCTGCTCATGGCGGCCGCCCTGCTCGCCACGGTGGTCTCGATCGCGCGGCTGCTGCGCCGGCGCGGGCCCGACGACCGGGTGGCCCAGTGGCTGGCCGTGGCCATCGCGGTGAACCTGGCCGCCTACGTCGCCTCGACCCAGGCCGGGGACATGGCCAGCGCCCGCCAGGTGGTCGCGGTGCTGCCCTTCGGCGCGGTGCTGGCGGCCCGGGTCTTCGGCGACCGGCTGGCCAGGATCCGGGTGCGCGGGTGGATCGCCGCGGGCGCGCTGGCCGCGGTGCTGGCGGCCGCGTTCGGGGCACAGGCGGCGGTGGCCAGGCCGGCCCCGGTCGAGGCGGCCGAGGCGGCGGCCTGGCTGGAGGCGCACGACCTGCGCTACGGCCTGGGCGCCTACTGGGCCTCGAACTCGGTCACCGTGGCCACCGACGGCCGGGTGAGGGTGGCGCCGGTGGTGGATCCGATTCCGCGGGCCTTCCACTGGGAGTCGCGGGGGGACTGGTTCGACGCGGCGCGCCACGACGCCCGGTTCGTCATCATCGACACGTCGCTGGAGCACTACGGCACGGTCAGCGGGGCGGTGACCCGGTTCGGCGCGCCGAGGGAGCGGGTGGACCTGGGCCGCTGGACGATCCTGGTGTACGACCACAACCTCCTGAGCGACCTGCCCGCGCCGCACCGCCCGTCGCCGTGACGGCTACCGGCCGCCGGCGCGCTCCTCGGCGGCCTTGCGCAGGCCCTCGGCCTCCATCCTGATGTACCGCCGGATCAGCCCGGCATAGAACAGCGTCACGACCCGGGCGAGGGGCCCGGCGAACGACAGGGTCAGCTCGGCCGTGCAGGTGCCGTCGCCGTTGTCGATGGCCCAGTGGCCGCCCACGTTGCGGATGCCGGGGCTCGAGTCGGAGGTCCACTCGAAGCCGTGCGCGTCGACGCGGGTGACGGTCCAGGTCGACGGGCGCAGCCTGGGCTGGGTCACGACGACGGTCTCGCCGGCGGCCAGCGGTCCGGTGGCCGGGCGGTCCACCTTGGACACCGAAGCGGTCCAGGACGGCCAGTCCTGGACCGCTTTCATGACGTCCCCGGCCACCGCGGCCGGGGCGGCAATGGTGATGGTGTCGCGGAAGTCCACGGTCATGCTGTGAGGGTACGACCGGCTACCCCAGCTTCAGCCAGAGGGCACCCAGCGGTGGGACGCGCAGGACGGCCGAGGCGGGCAACCCGTTGTGCGGGTCGCCGGTCGCCTCGACGGCGCCCAGGTTGCCGACGCCGGAGCCGCCGTAGACGATGGCGTCGGTGTTGAGGATCTCCGACCATCGGCCGGTGAACGGCAGGCCGATCCGGTAGCCCTCGTGCGGGTGCGCGGCGAAGTTCACGATCACCGCGATGACCGAGCCGTCGCCGCCCCAGCGCAGGTAGGAGAAGACGTTGCCGCCGGAGTCCTCGTTGTTGATCCAGCGGAAGCCGTCCGGGGTGATGTCCTGGCTCCACAGCGCCGGGTGGGCCCGGTAGGTGGCGTTGAGGTCGCGCACGAGGTTCTGCAGGCCGCCCCGCAGCGGGTCCTGCAGCAGGTCCCAGTTCAGGCCGCGCTCCTCGCTCCACTCCTGCTCGTCGCCGAGCTCGCAGCCCATGAACAGCAGCTGCTTGCCGGGGAACGACCACATGTAGGCCAGCAGCGCCCGGGCGTTGGCCACCTTCTTCCACAGGTCGCCGGGCATCTTGCCGACCAGGGAGCCCTTGCCGTGCACGACCTCGTCGTGGCTGATCGGCAGCATGTAGTTCTCGCTCCAGGCGTACACCGTGGCGAACGTCATCTGGTTGTGGTGGTACTGCCGGTAGATGGGGTCCTTGCCCACGTAGGTGAGCGTGTCGTGCATCCAGCCCATGTTCCACTTGAAGCCGAAGCCCAGGCCGCCGGAGTCCGTCGGGCGGGTCACGCCCAGCCACGCCGTCGACTCCTCGGCGATCATCATGATGCCGGGGTGGTGCTTGTAGACGGTGGCGTTGGCCTCCTGCAGGAAGGAGATCGCGTCGAGGTTCTCCCGGCCGCCGTACTGGTTCGGCGACCACTGCCCGTGCTCGCGGGAGTAGTCGAGGTACAGCATCGAGGCGACCGCGTCGACCCGCAGCGCGTCGGCGTGGAACTCGTCGCACCAGTACAGGGCGTTGGCCACCAGGAAGTTGCGCACCTCCTTGCGGCCGAAGTCGAAGATGAGGGTGCCCCAGTCGGGGTGCTCGCCGCGGCGCCAGTCGCCGTGCTCGTAGAGCGGGGCGCCGTCGAAGCGGGCCAGGGCCCAGGCGTCCTTCGGGAAGTGGGCCGGCACCCAGTCCAGGATCACGCCGATGTCGGCCTGGTGCAGCCGGTCGACGAGGTAGCGGAACTCGTCTGGGGAGCCGAAGCGGGCCGTCGGCGCGTAGTAGCCGGTGACCTGGTACCCCCACGACCCGCCGAACGGGTGCTCCATCACCGGCAGGAACTCGACGTGCGTGAACCCGAGGTCGGTGACGTACTCGGTGAGCTGGTCGGCCAGCTCCACGTAGGACAGTCCGGGCCGCCACGAGCCGAGGTGGACCTCGTAGATGCTGACCGGGCCCTGGTGCGGGCGGCGCTCGGCCCGGGCGGCCAGCCAGTCGGCGTCCTTCCATTCGTAGCCGGACTCGTAGACGACGCTGGCCGTGGCCGGGGGCTGCTCGGTGTGCCGGGCCAGCGGGTCGGCCTTCTCCACCCAGTCGTTGTCCGGGGTGAGCAGCCGGAACTTGTACTTGTCCCCGGTCTTGGCCCCGGGCACGTAGAGCTCCCACACGCCGCTGCCGCCCAGCGAGCGCATCGGCCAGCCGTCGTGCGAGCCCCACCCGGTGAAGTCGCCGACGACCCGCACCCCGCGGGCGTTGGGCGCCCACACGGCGAAGGCGACGCCGCCCTGGTGGACCTGGGCGCCGAGGACGTTCCACAGCCGCTCGTGCCGCCCCTCCCGGATGAGGTGCAGGTCGAGCTCGCCGAGGGTGGGCAGGTGCCGGTACGGGTCGTCGGTGAGGTCGCCGTCGGCGTCGATGCGGTAGTCGCTCACGATGCCGGGGATCTCGGCCTCGAAGACGCCATCGCCGTGGACCTGGGTCATCGGGTGCCGCTCGCCGTCGACGACCACGGCCACGTCGGAGGCGCCGCGGCGCAGGGCCCGCACGACGGTCGTGTCGGTGCCGGGGTGGGCGCCCAGGATGCCGTGCGGGTCGTGGGCCCGCCCGGCGATGAGGTCGTCGAGATTCATAGAGGTGATCACCTTGTCGTGAGGTCGGAGCCGTTCACCATGCGCTCGATCGACTGCAGGGGGATCCGCAGCCAGCCCGGCCGGTAACGGGCCTCGTAGGCGGCCTCGTAGACCGCCTTGTCCAGCTCGTACGCCCGCAGCAACGCCCGGTCGTCGCGCGGGTCGTAACCGGCGGCGGCAGCATAGCCGTCGCAGAACGCGTCCCGGTTACGGTCCACCCACTGCCGCGCCCGCCGGGCGAGTTCCTCGTCGTCCTCCGCGCCGAGCAGCAGCTGGTGGGCAGCGTACTCGTACGAGCGCAGCATGGCGGCGACGTCCCGCAGTACCGAATCCGGCCTGCGGCGCTCCTCGACCGGCATCCCGGGCTCGCCCTCGAAGTCGATGAGCAGCCACGACTCCGGGGTGCGCAGCACCTGGCCGAGGTGGAGGTCGCCGTGGATGCGCTGGGCGGTGACCGGCTCCTCGCCGACCGCGCGGAACATGGTCGTGATGTCGTCGGCCATCTCGGCCAGCTCGGGCACGATCCGCACGTTGGCCTCGAGGCGCCGCAGCATCGCCGGCACGGGCGACGGCGTGGCCTGCGTGCCGAGGTGCTCGGCCAGGGTGCGGTGCACGTGCGCCACCGCCTCGCCCAGCCGGGCCGACTCGCTGGCGAAGTCGCCGCCCACCTCGTCGGGGTTGAGGTCGTGCTCGGCGAACAGGTCGCGCGCGCTGGTGGTGGCCATCGCCCAGCCCTCGGCGGAGTTCTGGGCGTACTCGGTCACCATGGCCAGCGCCAGGTGCTCCCCGTCCGGCGTGTCGCTCTCGATCGCGCCGAGCAGCCGGGCGACGTTGGGACAGCCGGCCCGGGCCAGGACCCGGTTGAGCTCCAGGTCGGGGTTGATCCCGGCGCTCACCCGGCGGAAGACCTTGAGGATGGCCGCGCTGTCGTAGACCACGCTGGTGTTGCTCTGCTCGGCCCCGCCGATGCGGGCCGGGGCGTCGACCGGCAGCGCCACCCCGGGCTCGGGGATGAAGCGCACGCCGTCGACGACCGCGCCGGTGTCGATGAGGGCCAGCAGCCGCTGGGACGACTGCTCGTCGTAGAGGGCGTCGGACGCGGTCCGCTCGCCGTCGGCGCCGATGAGCGCGGCCGCGGACAGCTCCGCGGCGATGTCGAGGTTCCAGCCGACGACGAGCTGGTAGCGCTCCGAGCCGCCGTCGGCGTAGTGGGCGTCGAGCAGCACATGGTCGAGGTTGTCGGGCAGGTGGGTGACGACGGCGGGCTCGACCCCGGTCAGCTCGCGGGTCCGGCCCGCATACCACCGCTGGTGCGGCAGCCACTCGGTGTACGGCAGCGACGTCATGGCACTCCTCTAGCTCTGCTCGGCCGGCGCGCTCAGGTGGAACCAGTAGAAGCCGTGCCCGGGCAGGGTGAGCAGGTATGGCAGCTGGCCGATGTTGGGGAACTGCACGTGCCCGGTGAGCTCGATCGGCGTGTAGCCGGCCCACGGCTGCAGGTTGAGCTCGATCGGCTGGGGGAAGCGGGACAGGTTGTTCACGCACAGCACGATGTCGTCGCCGTGCACCCGCAGGAACGCCAGGATCGACGGGTTGGAGCCGCCCAGCTCGCGGAACTCGCCGGCGGCGAACGCCTCGTGGCGGCGGCGGACCGCCAGCATCGTGCGCGTCCAGTTGAGCACCGAGGTGGAGCTCTCCTTCTGCGCCTCCACGTTGACGGACTGGTAGCCGTACACGTGGTCCTGGATCGCCGGCAGATAGAGCCGGCCCGGGTTGGCCTGGGAGAAGCCGGCGTTGCGGTCCGGCGTCCACTGCATCGGGGTGCGCACGCCGTCGCGGTCGCCGAGCCAGATGTTGTCGCCCATGCCGATCTCGTCGCCGTAGTACAGCACCGGCGAACCCGGCAGCGACAGCAGCAGCGCGGTGAACAGCTCGATCTGGTTGCGGTCGTTCTCCAGCAGCGGGGCGAGCCGCCGGCGGATGCCCACGTTCGCGCGCATCCGCGGGTCCTTGGCGTACTCGGCGTACATGTAGTCGCGCTCCTCGTCGGTGACCATCTCCAGGGTCAGCTCGTCGTGGTTGCGCAGGAAGATGCCCCACTGGCAGTTCGCCGGGATCTGCGGCGTGTGGGCCAGGATCTCCGAGATCGGGAAGCGCGACTCCCGGCGGACCGCCATGAAGATGCGCGGCATGAGCGGGAAGTGGAAGGCCATGTGGCACTCGTCACCATTGCCGAAGTACTCCACGACGTCGGCCGGCCACTGGTTGGCCTCGGCGAGCAGGACCCGGCCGGGGTACTCGTCGTCGATGACCTTGCGGCAGCGGCGCAGGAACTCGTGGGTCTCCGGCAGGTTCTCGCAGTTGGTGCCCTCGGACTCGAAGAGGTACGGCACCGCGTCGAGCCGGAAGCCGTCGATGCCCAGGTCGAGCCAGAACCGCAGCGCGTCGATCATCTCGCGCTGGACCTCGGGGTTGGCGTAGTTGAGGTCCGGCTGGTGGGAGAAGAACCGGTGCCAGTAGAACTGCCGCCGCACCGGGTCGAACGTCCAGTTGGACTCCTCGGTGTCGACGAAGATGACCCGCGCGTCGGAGTAGCCCTTGTCCGTGTCGGACCAGACGTAGAAGTCGCCGTACGGCCCGTGGGGGTCGCGCCGGGACTCCTGGAACCACTGGTGGGAGTCCGACGTGTGGTTCATGACCAGGTCCGTGATCACCCGGATGCCCCGCTTGTGGGCCGCGTCGAGCAGCTCGACGAAGTCCTCGACGGTGCCGAAGTCCGGCAGGACCTTGTAGAAGTCCCGGATGTCGTACCCCCCGTCGCGCAACGGGGAGTCGTAGAAGGGCGGCAGCCACAGGCAGTCGACGCCGAGCCACTGCAGGTAGTCGAGCTGGCCGATGAGCCCCTTGAGGTCGCCCGAACCGTCCGCGTTGGAGTCCGCGAAGGCCCGCACCAGGACCTCGTAGAACACGGCCCGCTGGAACCACGACTCGTCGGCGGGCAGCACCCGCGCCTGGTTGAAGTCGCTGGACGACGGGTGCTCGACGGCGGTGTGCCCGGCTGCGTCGGTCATGTCGTACCCACCTGCCTTGCTCTTTTCTAGCCCTGCTCTTTTCTAGCGGTGGCGATGCACCGTGAACACGTGGGCCGGCTCGTAGTAGGGGTCGAGCCGGACCGCATTGTGCTGTCCCCAGTCGAACGTCGCGCCGGTCACCTCGTCGCGCACCGTGAAACGCTCGTGCCAGTCGAAGCCCAGCGCGGGCATGTCCAGGGTCGTGTTACCCCACTGCACGTTGTGCGAATCAAGCGATACCACAACCAGGACGGTGTCGTCCGTCTCCGGGTCGCGCTTGGAGAAGCAGAGCACCTGCTCGTTGTCGATGCCGTGGAACACGACGTTGCGCAGCCGCTGCAGCGCCTTGTGCTCGCGCCGCACGGTGTTGAGCTTGCGCAGGTACGGCGCCAGGGACTCGCCGTTTCGCTCGGCGGCCTCCCAGTCGCGCGGGCGCAGCTGGAACTTCTCGTTGTCCAGGTACTCCTCGGCGCCGGGCCGGGGCAGGTGCTCGAAGAGCTCGAAGCCCGCGTACATGCCCCAGGACGGGCTGAGCAGCGAGGCCAGCACCGCGCGGATCTTGAACATCGGCGGGCCGCCGTGCTGCAGGTGCTCCGGCAGGATGTCGGGCGTGTTGGGCCAGAAGTTCGGGCGCATGTAGTCCGCGGCGGCGATCAGCTGCTGGACGTACTCCCGAAGCTCCCAGCCCTCGACGCGCCAGGTGAAGTAGGTGTACGACTGCGAGAACCCGATCTTGCCCAGCCCGTGCATCATGGCCGGCCTGGTGAACGCCTCGGCCAGGAACAGCACGTCCGGGTCGACCGCCTTCACCTCGCCGATCAGCCAGTGCCAGAACCCGACCGGCTTGGTGTGCGGGTTGTCCACCCGGAAGATCTTGACGTCCTGCGCCACCCAGTGCAGGACCACGCGCAGGACCTCGGCGCGGATGCCCTCGGGGTCGTTGTCGAAGTTCAGGGGATAGATGTCCTGGTACTTCTTCGGCGGATTCTCCGCGTAGGCGATGCTGCCGTCGGCGCGGGTGGTGAACCACTCCGGGTGCGCGGTGACCCACGGGTGGTCCGGCGCGCACTGCAGGGCCAGGTCCATCGCGATCTCCACACCGGCCCGGCGGGCCTCGGCGACGAACGCGCGGAAGTCCTCTCCGGTGCCCAGGTCCGGGTGGATGGCGTCGTGCCCGCCCTCCTCGGCGCCGATCGCCCACGGCGAGCCGACATCGTCCGGCCCGGCGACGAGCGTGTTGTTCGGGCCCTTGCGGTTGACCCGGCCGATCGGGTGGATCGGCGGCAGGTACACCACGTCGAAGCCCATCTCCGCCACCTGGGCCAGGCGCGGCGCGGCCGAGGCGAAGGTGCCGTGCTTGACCGGCTTGCCGCGCTCGTCGACGACCGCGCCCTCGGAGCGCGGGAAGAACTCGTACCAGGCCGAGAACAGCGCCCGCTCCCGGTCGCACCACAGCGGCAGCGCCGGGCCGCGGGTGACCTGCTGGCGCACCGGATGCCGCCAGAGCACGTCGCCGAGGCCCAGCGCCGGCGAGACCCGGGCGAACAGCGCGATGCCGGCGTCGTCGAGCGCGGCGGCGGCCCCCTCGACCCGGCCGCGCTCGTCCTGCGGCACGCCCGCGGCCGCCTCGCGCAGCAGCGCCGCGCCCTCGGCCAGGTCGTTGACGAGGTCCTCGAGGCCCTGCCCGGCGGCGATCTTCTTGGACACGGCGCTGTGCCAGGTGAGGTACGGATCGCTGAACGCCTCGACGGCGAAGGTCCAGGCGCCGACCGTGTCGGGTCGCATCTCGCCCAGCCACGAGTCGGAGCCGGGCGGGCCGGGGCGCAGCCGGTTGAACGGCCGCTCGGTGCCGTCCGGCGCGATGAGCACCACGTTGGTGCCCATCATCGCGTGGCCCTCGCGGTAGGAGACGGCCGAGACCGGCACCAGCTCACCGACGACGGCCTTGGCGGCGAAGCGTCCGCCCTCGATCTGCGGGGTGACCCGCTCGATCGGGAAGCGCTGCCCGACGCCGACCGGTGGCGCGTGGAAGGCCGCCGCGGGAGACTCGGCCGTCTCCTGCGGCTGCACCGGTTCCGCGGACAACGCGATCTCCGTCTCGGTCGCTTCCGTGGTAGCGATCTCGGTCTTCAGGGCCTCGGGGGTCTCACCCATGATCCTCACCGTATCGAATCTTCCCAGGAGTCGCAGCGGAAGCCGGGTGCGTCAGGGCTCCACCTTCTGCCCCTTGCCGATGACCACGATGCCACCGTCCGACACCGTGTAGCGCCTGCGGTCGCGCTCGAGATCCACGCCGATCTCGGCGCCCTCGGGCACGATCACGTTCTTGTCCAGGATGGCGTTGCGCACCACGGCGTGCCGCCCGATGTCGACGCCCTCCATGAGCACCGAACCCTCGACGTGGGCCCAGGAGTGCACCTTCACGTTCGGCGACACCACCGAGTTCTCCACCAGGGAGCCGGAGATGACCGCGCCGGGGGAGATCATCGAGCCGACCGCCCGGCCGACCCGCTCGCCCCAGCCGTGCACGAACTTCGCCGGCGGCCACGGGCTGTTGCCGGTGTAGATGGGCCAGTCGAAGTTGTACAGGTTGAAGACCGGCTGGACCGCGATGAGGTCCATGTTGGCCTCGTAGTACGAGTCCAGGGTCCCCACGTCGCGCCAGTAGCCGCGGTCGCGCTCCGAGCTGCCCGGCACCCGATTCTGGCTGAAGTCGTAGACCGCGGCCTCGTTCCGGTCGACGAAGAACGGGATGATGTTGCCGCCCATGTCGTGCTTGCTGGACGGGTCCTTCGCGTCGCGGGTGACGGCGTCGATGAGCGCGTCGGTGGTGAACACGTAGTTGCCCATCGACGCGAAGATCTCGCCGGGGGAGTCCGGCAGGCCCCGGGCGTCCTTGGGCTTCTCGCGGAAGGCGCTGATCTGCCCGCCGCTCCGCTCGCCCACCTCGATCACCCCGAACTGGTCGGCCGTGGACAGCGGCTGGCGGATGCCGGCCACGGTGGCGGAGGCCCCGGACTCGATGTGCTGGCGCACCATCTGCTCCGGGTCCATCCGGTAGATGTGGTCGGCGCCGAAGACGATGACGTAGTCCGGCCGCTCGTCGTTGATCAGGTTCAGGCTCTGGTAGATGGCGTCGGCGGAGCCGGCGAACCAGCGCGGGCCGAGGCGCTGCTGGGCGGGCACCGGCGTGACGTAGTTGCCGAGCAGCGTGGACATCCGCCAGGTCTTCGTCACGTGCCGGTCCAGCGAGTGCGACTTGTACTGGGTCAGCACGACCATCTTGAGATAGCCGCCGTTGGCGAGGTTGGACAGCACGAAGTCGATCAGGCGGTAGATGCCGCCGAACGGCACCGCGGGCTTGGCCCGGTCGGTGGTCAAGGGCATCAGCCGCTTGCCCTCGCCTCCGGCGAGGACGATCGCGAGGACGTTCTTGGCAGCCATGGCGCAGACGCTAAACGTGTCCGGCGTGTTGCGCCAGACGAACAGCAATTAGTGTTTGGGGCGTGCGAGTAGACCTGCTCACTCGAGAGTACCCGCCGGACGTTTACGGCGGTGCCGGCGTGCATCTGGAGTATCTTGCCCGTGAGCTGCGCGAGCTGCGATCCGCGGCGCTCGACGTGCGCGTGCACTGTTTCGGGGCGCCGCGCAGCGAGGCGGGGGTGACCGGCTACCCCGACCCGGCCGGCCTGTCCGGGGCCAACCCGGCGCTGCGCACCATGGGCGTCGACCTCGAGATGGCCGCCGGTTGCTCGGGCACCGACGTCGTGCACAGCCATACGTGGTACGCCAACCTCGCCGGTCACGTCGCCAAGCTCCTGCACGGCGTGCCGCACGTGGTGACCACGCACAGCCTGGAGCCGCTGCGGCCGTGGAAGGCCGAGCAGCTCGGCGGCGGCTATGCGCTCTCCTCGTGGTGCGAGCGGACCGCCATCGAGGCCGCCGACGCCGTCATCGCCGTGTCGGCCGGGATGAAGGCCGACGTGCTGCGCGCGTATCCGGCGGTCGACCCCGACAAGGTGCACGTCGTCTACAATGGCATCGACACCGAGCAGTACGCGCCCGACCAGGGCACCGACGTGCTGGAGCGCCTCGGCATCGACGCGGACCGGCCCAGCGTGGTCTACGTCGGGCGGATCACGCGGCAGAAGGGGTTGCCGTACCTGCTGCGGGCGGCCCGCCGGCTGCCCCCCGACACGCAGCTCGTCCTGCTGGCCGGCGCCCCCGACACGCCGGAGATCGCGGCGGAGGTGACCGCGCTGGCCGACGAGCTCAGGGCCACCCGCTCCGGGGTCGTGTGGGTCCAGGAGATGCTGCCCAAGCGCGAGGTCATCCAGGTCCTCACCCACGCCACGCTCTTCGTCTGCCCGTCGATCTACGAGCCGATGGGCATCGTCAACCTCGAGGCGATGGCCTGCCGGACCGCGGTGGTGGCCACCGCCACCGGCGGCATCCCCGAGGTGGTGGCCGACCGCGAAACGGGCCTGCTGGTGCCGATCGAGCAGGTGTCCGACGGCTCCGGCACGCCCCTGGACGAGTCGCGGTTCGTGGCCGACCTCGCCGACGCGATGATCGCCGTGCTGGAGGATCCGGCCCGGGCGGCGGCCTTCGGGCGGGCCGGGCGGCAGCGGGCGGTGGATCACTTCTCGTGGGCGGCGATCGCCGACCGGACCCTGGCGGTCTATCAGTCGGTGACGTGATCGTTGATCAGCTGGGCGATCGTCTCCGGCTGCTCGACGTTGGCAAGATGAGCCGCATTCGGAAGCACGACCAGCCGGCTGCCGCGAATGCCCTCGTGGATGCGTTCGCCGTGCTCGGGCGGGCTGGCGGGGTCGTCCGCCCCGGCGATGACGAGCGTCGGGGCGCAGATGCGGCGCAGGTCCTCGCGCAGGTCCATCGCGGCGATCGCCTCGCACCCGGCTGCGTACCCCTCGGCCGGGCAGGCGGCGATCATCGCCCGGTAGGGGGCCACCCGGGCCGGTAGCGCGGCCCGGAAGCGCGGCGTGAACCAGCGCCCGAGCACCGCGTCGGCCACCGGCGCCATGCCGCCGGCCCGCACCTGCTGGGCCCGGGCCAGCCACCCGTCGGCCGGCGGCAGGTGGGCCGCGGTGCAGATGAGCACCAGCCGGTCGATGCGCTCGGGGGCGTTGGCGGCCAGCCACATGCCGACCATGCCGCCGAGGGAGAGGCCGCAGTACGACGTCCGCTCGATGCCCAGGCGGTCGAGCAGGGCCAGCACGTCGCGGCCGAGGTCCTCGATGCGGTACGGCCCGGCCGGCACCGGCGACCCGCCGTGCCCGCGGTGGTCGAAGCGCACCACCCGGAGCCGGTCGCCGAAGCGCGGCAGCTGGGGCCGCCACATGTCCAGGTTGCTGCCCAGCGACCCGCCGAGCAGCAGGAAGGGCGCACCGAGCGGACCCGTGGTGCGCTGGAACAGCGTCGTTGCCGTCACCGGACTCTTGTACCACCTCAGTTCGCCCCCGGTCTCACTTCGCTCTCGGCGGAATGGCATTTCCCTCATCGCGCGATATCGTCAGGTCCGTGGCGGCCGCGCCCGCCCGAGCCGCATCCGCCGGCCAAGAGGCTTCGACTCAGCGCCTTCTCCGTGTTCCGCGTATGAGAAGGGCGTCTGATGGCGATGTTCGAGCGCTTCACCGACCGCTCCCGCCGGGTTGTCGTGCTGGCCCAGGAGGCCGCCCGCACCCTCAACCACAACTACATCGGCACCGAGCACCTGCTGCTCGGCCTGCTGCACGAGGGCGAGGGCCTCGCCGCGACCGTCCTGCGCGCCCTGGGCGTCACGCTCGAGGCGGTCACTCGCGAGGTCGAGGAGATCGTCGGCCTCGGGCCCCGGGCCGCCACCGGATACATCCCGTTCACCCCGCGGGCCAAGAAGGCCCTGGAGCTGTCCCTGCGCGAGTCTCTGCGCCTGGGGTCCTCGCACATCGGCACCGAGCACATCCTGCTGGCCCTGCTCCGCGAGGGCGAGGGCGTCGCCGTGCAGATCCTGACCCGCCTGGGCGTCAACCCGACGGCCGTGCGCGCCCAGCTCGCCGACGTTCCCCTGGTGGAGCCGCCGCCCCCGTCCCCGTCCGCGTCCCCGACGCTGGACCAGTTCGCCCGCAACCTGACGGCCGCGGCCCGCGAGGGCGCCCTGGACCCCGTCATCGGCCGCGACCGGGAGCTGGAGCGGGTCGTGCAGATCCTGACCTGCCGCCGCAAGAACAACCCGATCCTGACCGGCGACCCGGGCGTCGGCAAGACCGCCGTGGTGGAGGCCCTGGCCCAGCGCATCGCCGCCGCAGACGTGCCCCCGTCCCTGCGCGGCCGCCAGCTGTACTCCCTGGACCTGGGCGCCCTCGTCGCCGGCTCCCGCTACCGCGGCGACTTCGAGGAGCGCCTCCGCAAGGTCATCAAGGAGATCCGCACCCGCGGCGACGTCATCCTCTTCATCGACGAGATGCACACCCTGGTCGGCGCCGGCGCCGCCGAGGGCGCCATCGACGCCGCGTCCCTCCTCAAGCCCCTGCTGGCCCGCGGCGAGCTGCAGACCATCGGCGCGACGACCACGGACGAGTATCGCCGCTACATCAGCCGCGACGGCGGCCTGGACCGCCGCTTCCAGCCCGTCCCGGTGTCGGCCCCCACCCCCGGCGAGTCGCTGGCGATCCTGCGAGGCCTGCGCGCCAGCTACGAGTCCCACCACGGCGTGACCTACACGGACGAGGCCCTGACCGCCGCCGTCACCCTCGCCGACCGTTACATCCCCGACCGTCACCTCCCGGACAAGGCCATCGACCTGCTGGACGAGTCCGGCGCCCGCACGAGCATCCTGGGCCCGCCGGTGGTGGTCGACGCCGCGAGGATCGCGGAGGTGCTGGCCGCCTGGACGGGCATCCCGGTGGGCGCGGTGTCCACATCGGAGACCACCCGCCTGCTCGCGATGGAGCAGGCCCTGCACCGCCGGGTCGTCTCCCAGCACCACGCGGTCGCCGCCGTCTCCCAGTCCATCCGCAGGTCCCGCGCCGGCCTGTCCGACCCGAGGCGCCCCACCGCCTCGTTCATCTTCGCCGGCCCGTCCGGCGTGGGAAAGTCCTCCCTGGCCAAGGCCCTGGCCGAGCACCTCTTCGGCACGGAGGAGGCCCTGATCCAGCTCGACATGTCCGAGTACCACGACCACCACACCGTCGCCCGCCTGGTCGGCGCCCCGCCCGGCTACGTGGGCCACGACGACGGCGGCCAGCTCACCGAGCAGGTCCGCCGCCGCCCGTTCTCGGTCATCCTCTTCGACGAGATCGAAAAGGCCCACCCGGACGTCTTCAACGCCTTGCTGCAGGTCCTGGAGGACGGCCACCTGACCGACGCCCAGGGCCGCCGCACCGACTTCCGCCACACCATCCTGATCCTGACCACCAACCTGGGCACCGCGACCGCGGAGGCCGGCTTCACCCTGCCCCCGCCTGTCTCCGCTGTGGGTGTGCGGGGTGTGCCGGGTCTGGGCATGCCGCCTGTGTCCGCCCTGGGCGTGCCGGGTCTGGGCGTGTCGCCTGTCTCCGCTGTGGGCGTGCGGGGTGTCCCGGGTCTGCGCGTGTCGCCTGCACCCGCCATGGGCGTGCGGGGTGTGCCTGGCCCGGGCATCCCGGCTCTTCCTGGTCCGGCTTCTATTGGTCCGAGTGCACCCGCTGCTCCTGGCCTCGGCGTGCCGGGTGTTTCCGGCCCGGGCGTGCCGGCTGTTCCTGGTCCGGGCATGCCGGGCGGGCCCGGACCCTCGGTGTCAACGGCGTCCGCACCCACCGATCGGCCTGACGGGCCGGCAACGGCCGCGTACATGAGGGACCTGTCCCGCCACTTCCGCCCCGAGTTCCTCAACCGCATCGACGAGATCGTGGTCTTCCACCCGCTGACCGAGCCGGACCTGCTGACCATCGTCGACCACCACCTGCAACGCCTGACCACCACCCTCGCGGCCCGAGGCATAACCCTGACCCTGACCGCCGCCGCCCGCCACCACCTGGCCACGACCGGCACCGACCCGAAGCTGGGCGCCCGCCCCCTGCGCCGAGCCATCCAACGCGAACTGGAGACCGAGCTCTCCACCCGCCTCCTGACCGAGTCCCTCCCCGCGGGCACCACCCTGACGGTCGACAGAGAGGACGACCGCCTGACCTTCACCCAAACCAGCACCACACCGCCGCCTGCGGAGCACCCCACTCCGGTGCCCGCGTAACCGCCGCACCTCCGCCTCGACCCCGCCGCGCGACTCAGGCCGATCGCCAACAGAGCGGACACGGACGTCCCTGGCACCGATGAACGTGGAACCGCTCTCCTCCATGCACACTCGCGGCGACGGCGAACTCGCGCGACAGCGGTGGATGCGCCTAGCAGCGCTCCGCCAGCAGCAACCGCTTGATTCGCTGCCCGCACGCACCGCAGCCCCCGCTCGCCAGCGCGGCGCCCATCGCGACAGCGAGTAACCGGCGGCGCGCTGGCTGGACGCACTGAACTGCCGACGCGGGTCGTTTCGCGAGCCATCGCCGTCGGGAGGTCCGGCGAATCGGCGCCAGCGGTCTGTTGACGCAATGATTGTCTGATGGTGCCCTTCGAGAGCCGTGGAGAAAATGGCGTGGTTGCATCGCCGGACGACGATGGAAATGCGTCGGTTCGGGAATATTCCCGATCACCGCTGCATGTGTTTCCGCACCGGCGGGCTCGGGCAGCAATGGTGCGGGTGTCCCACGAAGCGTCGGGGTTGGGCCGGGCTGCGTGACGCCGTTCGCCTCGCGCGGCGCGGGATCACCGTCATGCACCAGGCTGTCGATCGCGGGAGGTCCGGTCCCGCCCAGCTCGCATGACCGGTGGCGGCGCAGGTGGCGTGGCCGGTGGCGGCGAGGGCGGCGCTGGTTCGTGCACCGAGCCATTCCGCTGGTCGCCGGCCGGTGGTGTGGCTGGTGGTGGCGGGGGCGGCGCCGGTTTGTGCAGTGAGTCGTCCCGCTGGTTGCCGGCCGGTGGCGGGGTGTCGCCGTGCGCGCGGCGCAGCCGCTCGGCGTGCCGTGTGGCCAATCCCCAGGCTCGATGCCGCGCGTGTTCCTGGCGGAACTGCTCCTTTGCCGGAGAATAACGACGTGACCTGGTCCGGTCGCGCATGGAAGCCAATTCGGTTTTTGTGAACAACTGCAACTGCCCCACGCATTTGATTATCTCAGCACCCGGCAGAATGCGCCGCCCCGAACGGCATCGCACAATGTCAGATGGCGCACGCCATCCCGCAGACCATGCTTGCTAGCGCGAGGTCCATCGTGACATTGGGTGACCGTCTGTTCGATGGCGTGGTGCATTGCATTGCCGATGCGTGCGTGTCCGATCTGGGAATGACTGGGCGCTGGTCGCCGCCGGGCCAGGTGGCTGAGCCGCTCGGGGAGCATCAGCACGTGATCATCGACTCCCGCGGCGGACGCTATCGGCACGACGTCGAGCGATGGGCGGTCAGCCCGCAGCGCACCGCCGGCCCGCTTCCGGGCTTTGTGCGAGCCTGGGCAGGCAGGACCGGGTGGCCGGCATGAGTGGTGGGGCGTCGGGGGTCGGTCAATAGGTCAGGGCGGGGGCGTCGGACTCCTGGGCTGGGAGGACTACCAGGTCGGGCGGGAGGACGGTGCGGGGTGCCGGGTCGTCGTCGAGAGTGATGTCGTACGCGATGGGGGAGCCCGATGCGGTCCAATGGGCGCCCTGGATGGTGCCCTCGCGGCGGGGGCCCTTGCCGGGCAGGCGGATGCGGGTGCCCGGGGCGTGGCCGTCGTCGGCGACGACGAGGAGGGCGTCGAGGGTCTGGCCCACGCCCTGCCACGGGGCCGGCGGGACCTGGGGCTCGCCCGCGGCGTCCTCGGTCGGGGTGCAGAGGCGGCGGTGGGCGAGGGTCAGCAGGTCGGCGGCATAGCGGGTGGCCGGCTCCGGGTGGTGCTGGGCGGCGGCCAGGGCGGCGTCGATGCGGTGCCAGCGCTCGGCGGGGCGGTCGTTCAGGAAGAGCCGGGCGGCTCGGTCCAGGTCGGCGCAGGCGGTGTCGAGGGCGGTCTCCTCGCCCAGCTCGGCGGTCCAGGCCAGGTCCAGCGGGGGCGGGACCAGGCCGGGGACCTCGTGGGCCGCGGCCAGGTACACCATGGCCAGGAGTTCGGCGCGCAGCGAGCCGGCGTAGAAGGGGGTGCCCTCGGCGTCGGCCGGTGGGAAGCGGTCGGCCAGGTGACGGGCCCGGCCGGCCGGGAGGCGGGCGGCCGTGCGGGTGGTGGCCAGCTTCTCCTCGGCGGGGCGCTCCTCGCGGGCGACGATGGTCCAGCGGCCACGGGACAACGCGACCGGGTACACGGTGCGGCCCGCGTTTGCCAGCGACTCGCCCGGGGCGAGGCCCGCGGCGGCCAGTTGGCGGGCGGCGATCGAGTAGGGGACGCCGGTTTCGGCGGCGTGGGCGCGTACGGCTCGGCGGCGGGCGCGGTCGCGGGCGGTTCGGGTGCGCATGCGCGGGCTGGGCGTGGCTGTGGGGGAGCCTAGGGCGGGTGGGGGAGCCGGGTCCGCGGGCATTGGGTCCGTCGGCGGGGGTGGCGATGCCGCCGTCACCTCGGCGGCCGCGACCTCCGGGGTTGAGCCGCCGCCCGTCGGTGCACCCGGGGTTTCCCTCTGGTCGCGGTGGGGCGGGGAGTGGCGATCATCCGGGCGGTCGGACGGGGTTGTCGGGTGCTGCGGTACCTCGGCCATAAAGGTCCTCCGGCGTCGACCCACGCTCGCACCGATCGGACGGGATGTGCCGCCGCCGGGCGTGGTTGGGCAGCCCGGATCGGTGCGCTGAGTCGGAGCCTCTTGGCCTCGGGCCCGGTCGGCGTGGGCGGCCGGGTCAGGCTCGGGCAGGCGCGCTGCCCGAGCACAGAGTACCGCCCCGACCCTGTTCGCCGCTTGCCCGACCGTGGGTTCAGCGGTGTGCGCCCACGCCGCCGTAGCCGTGCGACACCTGGGCCTCGCCGGGGTCCGGCCGCCACTTGCCGACCCAGGTCAGGCCCGGGCCGAGCGGTTCGTAGCCGTGCGACGTTCGGGACCAAGGCATCGATCACCATGCGGTCCGCCGAGGTGCGAACGCCGCACCTGGCTGTTGCCGTGCGGCAAGTTCTTGTAAGGTGAAGGCGTCCCACCCCGTATGGGTGACGTATCTCCCCATGCGGCCGGGCCCGTCCAGACGGCGGCGGCACACCCGGAGCGTGGCGACACCGGCGGTCTGCGCCGGCGCTCAAGACACGGGCGTCGCAGCGTCATTCGACCGGACTGCGAGCACGCCTACGACCCTGCCCACTGCAGGGTTCCCCGCTCGCCCACCACCGAAACCCCGTGCCCGAATCGGGCCGGGACGCGTTGTGGCGCCGGTCATGCGGTACCAAATGGGAAAGGCTGAACCCTGCCATGAGCATCGACGTGCAGAACACCCACACCCACCAGCAGAGCACCCAGGCCCCGCACGGGCGCGGCACCCGCGAAACCGACGCGCAGGCGAAGGCGCTGCTGTCGCTGCTGGCCGACCTCCCCACCGGCGCCGACCGCGAACGCGTCCGCGCCCGGCTGATCGAGCTGTACATCCCGCTCGCGGAGTACCTCGCCCGCCGCTTCCGTAACCGGGGTGAGCTGTTCGACGATCTGGTCCAGGTGGCCAACCTCGGCTTGATCAAGTCGGTCGACGGGTTTGACCCGTTGCGGGGGGCGGCGTTCACCAGTTACGCGATCCCGATGATTGTCGGTGAGCTCAAGCGGCATTTCCGGGACAAGGGCTGGGATGTGCGGGTGCCTCGCCGGCTGCAGGAGTTGCGGCTGGAGATCAGTAAGGTCTCCGGGGATCTTGCCCAGGACCTGGGCCGGTCCCCGACGGTCGCCGACCTCGCCACCCGGCTCGGGGTGAGTGAGGAGGAGGTCATCGAGGGCCTGGACTGCGGGCAGGCGTACCGGGCGCTGTCGCTGGACGCCCCGGCCGGTGACGGCGCGGACGCGGGGGCGGCGGGCCTGGGTGATCTGCTCGGTGCCGAGGACCCGGACATGCGTAACGTCGAGAACCGTGAGGCG
This sequence comes from Dactylosporangium sp. NPDC051485, assembly GCF_040682015.1. NCBI lineage: Bacteria > Bacillati > Actinomycetota > Actinomycetes > Micromonosporales > Micromonosporaceae > Dactylosporangium > Dactylosporangium sp. NPDC051485. Next base: position 78,065 of record NZ_JBFAZW010000014.1, on the reverse strand, counting down.
CTGCGGCCGTTGCTGGCCAAGCTGCCGGAGCGGGAGCAGAAGATCATCGCGATGCGCTTCCACGGCAACCTGACCCAGTCGCAGATCGCCGCGGAGCTCGGCATCTCCCAGATGCACGTGTCCCGGCTGCTGACCGGCGCCCTGCGGGTCCTGCGCGAGCAGCTCACCCGCGAGGGCTGACCTTCCGCGCGCCTGCCCCGCGGACCGGGGTGGATTCCGTACCTTGGTTCGCGGGGGTGGGCAAATTGGGCAAATCGCGCGAATTGAAGTGGGTGCTGCGTACCGGCCGCGACGAGCTGGCCGAGCACGACGGCAAGGAGATCTATGCCTTCGGCGACACCGACTCGGTGGGCCGGGTCGAGGTGACGCTGACCGACGGGACCCGCGTGCGAGTGCGCCGGTCGCAACTCATACCGTCCTAAGGGTGACCGGGATGGGGAGCACCTTCGAGATCGTCTGTGAGATCGAGCCGCCGACGCGGCCCGACATCCGGCACGTGCGGCACCAGATCGGGGTCCTGGCCCCGGTCGCGCACGCGTTTCTCATCCCGGACAACCACATCGGGCGGGCAACGGTGTCCAGCATCGCCGTGGCGCACGAGGTGGCGGCCATGGGCGGGCGCAGCATCGCCTGCCTGAACTCCCGCGACCGCAACCTGCTGGGCTTCCAGCGCGACATGCTGACCGCCGCCGCCTATGGCGTGGGCGAGTTCCTCTTCGTGCACGGCGACAAGCCGACCGTCGGCGAGCGCACCGGCGAGCTGACCGTCCGCACGATGATCGCCGAGGCTCACGCGATGGCCGAGCGCCCCGGCTTCACCCGCCCGCGCATCGGCGTTGCCGCCGCCCTGCGCCGCGTGCCGTCCTGGAAGCGCGAGGCGGACTTCGTGTTCGCCCAGATGAGCTTCGACGTGGACGCCCTGCTGCGCTGGCGCGACGAGACCGCGCTGGAGCAGCCGGTGTACGCCGGGGTGCTCGTCCTGGCCAGCGCCGGCATGGCCCGCCGTCTCTCGGCCACCATCCCGGACATCGACATCCCGGCCGACCTGATCGACCGGGTCGCCGCCGACCCGCGCGCGGGGGTGGCCGCCGCCTGCGCGCAGGTGGACGCCCTCCGCGAGAGCGGCGCCTTCTCCGGCGTCCACCTGGTGACCGTGTCCCGATACCGCGAGGTCGCGCTGGCCCTGGAGCACTGAGCCGGGCCTGGCCGCCGGGGCGGCGAGGCCCGGACGGGCGGTAGGCGCCGAGCTACTTCTGGTAGCCGAAGTCGTCGCAGGTGCGCCGCTGGGCGAGGCAGTTCCTGGTGCGCTGGTTCATGGTCGGCTGGTCCCACATGACGAAGGCGTCGCCGTGCATCGAGGAGGCGCTCTTGCCCTCCTTGTCCGACGAGAGGTAGTAGCCCTCCGGGGTGCCCTTCACGCCGTACTGGATGTCGAAGGCGATGGCCGGGATCTTCACCGGATGCTTCGCGGGGCAGCCGTTGCCGGAGCCGAAGGCCACGTGGTCCTTGTGGTTGGGGCTGTCCAGGTGCTCGCCGTCCCAGCAGTCCGGGAACTGCAGGATGAAGTGCAGCGTGGCGGTGCCGCCGCAGATGGGCCAGTTGCCGTTGGTGCTGCGGGCGACGCCGTCGAGGTCGCCGGGGCCGTAGAAGGCGCAGTAGAACTGGCCCTGGGCGCCGCGCGGGGTCGGCTGCTGCTTCTTGGCGTCGCCGGCGATCATGCGCAGGCCGTTGGGCATCGGCATCTGGCCGGTCGAGGTGTTCATGAGCGTGCGGTAGTACACCCGGAAGCCCGTGCTCTCCACCGGCTTGCCGGTCGCGTTGTCATACAGCGTCGGCACCCAGTAGGCGGAGTGGTCCTGGGTGGGCTTGCAGGTGGTCGCGGTGTACTTCGTGAGGTCCTCGGCCGTCGTATCCGCCTTGGTGGCCTTGTTGCCGATGAACGAGTGCATGTGCGAGGCGCCCGGGAGGCCGGGGAAGACGATCGGGTCGTCGGCCGCCGAGTGGCTGTACTGGCAGTCGGCCCGGAACTCGGCCAGGTTCCCGACGCCGGCCGGCACCGGATCGGCGGCCAGGGCCTTGTACGCGTCCACCTGCGCCTTCCACGCCGCCTTGTCGACGGGCACCCACCCGCCACTGGCGGCGGCGACGGCCTTCGAGGACGCGGCGGCGCCCGACGGCGTGGGCGAGCCGGCCACCCCCGACAGCCCGGCGGCCCCTGAAGGGTCCGCGGAATCGGAGGGGTTCGATACATCTGAGCTGCGAGGACTGTCGGAACTGCCGGAACCGGCGGTGGTGTCGGAAGCAGTCCCGCCGCAACCCGCCAGGACGAGGACCATCGAACACAGCAGAAGGCCAAGGCGCACGGATACGAAAGCGTAGGGGCGCACAAGGCAAACGGACAGATCTCTAAGCAGTACTTAATTCAGATCTCAAAAAAATCAGCGATGGAAGACCTGGCGGTACGTCGTCGGGGTCACGCTGGTCTGCCGGGCGAAGTGCACGCGCAGGTTGGCCGGGGTGCCGAAGCCCGTGCGGTGGGCGATCCGGTCGATCGAGTCGTCGGTCGTCTCCAGCAGCTCCTGGGCCAGCCGCACCCGCTGGCCGACCAGCCACTGCAGGGGGCTGGTGCCGACGTGCTCGCGGAAGCGCCGGGCGAAGGTGCGCGGGCTCAGGCGGGCCTCGCGGGCCAGGTCGGCGACGGTGAGGGGCTGGTCGAGGCGCCGCCGGGCCCACTCCAGCGCGCCGCCGAAGGCGTCCGCCGGGCGCGGCCGGGGCGGCGCCGCGGCGAACTGGGACTGGCCGCCGTCGCGGTGCGGCGGCACGACCATCCGGCGGGCCACCTCGTTGGCGACCGCGGCGCCGTGGTCGAGGCGGACCAGGTGCAGGCACAGGTCGATGGCGGCGCCGGTGCCGGCCGAGGTGAACAGGTTGCCGTCCTCGGTGTAGAGCACGTCCGGGTCGAAGGTGACGCGCGGGTAGCGCTGGGCGAAGTCGAAGGCGTTCATCCAGTGCGTGGTCGCCCGGCGCCCGTCGAGCAGGCCGGCCGCGGCGAGCACGTACGCCCCGGTGCAGATGGCCACGATCCGCTTGCCCCGCGCGTGCGCCTCCCGCACCACGGCGACGAGCGCGTCCGGCGGCTCGACCTGCTTGGCCCGCGGGAACGCCGGCAGCAGCACCGTGTCGGCCTCGACGAGGGACTCCAGCGGGTGCGGCGCCTCGATGCTCAGCCCCGAGCGGGCCGGGTGCCGGCCGGGCTCGGCCGCGGCGAAGCGCAGCTCGTACCAGGGATCGGCCAGGTCGGGCCGGTCGATGCCGAAGACCTCGCACGGCACGGCCAGCTCGAACACGGGCAGGTGCCCGGTGACCGCGACGCCGACGACGTGTGGGCTGCCCATGGCAGAAATCTATCGCAGAACGGCATTCCTGCCACTCGCGAGCGGCCGCGGTACCGCCGCAGGATCTTGGTTGTGATAACCGTCCCGCAGGGCGCCGCCCTGTCCATCGGCGCCGTGCTGGGCACCGGCGTGATTGCGCTGCCGGCGCTGGCCGCGCAGACCGCCGGGCCCGCGTCGCTGATCGCCTGGGCCGCGCTGGTCGCCCTGTCCGTGCCCCTGGCCGCGACGTTCGCCGCGCTCGGCGCCCGCTACCCGGACGCGGGCGGGGTCGCCACCTACGCGCGCACCGCGTTCGGGCGGCGGGCCGCGGCCGTGGTGGGCTGGTCGTTCTACTTCGCGGTGCCGGTCGGGGCGCCGGCCGCCGCGCTCTTCGGCGGCGCGTACGTGGCCGCGGCCCTCGGTGGGGGCACCCGCACGGCGTTGCTCACCGCGGCCGGGCTGATGCTCGCCGTGACGGTGGGCAACCTCGGGGGCGTGCGGGTGTCGGGCCGGCTGCAGCTCGGGCTGGCCGCGCTGCTCATCGCGCTGCTGCTCACCGCGACGCTGACCGCGCTGCCGCACGCCCGGGCGGCCAACCTGCACCCGTTCGCCCCGCACGGCTGGTGGGCGATCGGGCCGGCCGCGGCCGTGCTGGTCTGGGGCTTCGCCGGCTGGGAGGCGGTCACGTCGCTGGCCGCGGACTTCCGCCGCCCGCGGCGCGACCTGCCCCGGGCCACGGGAATCGCGCTGGTCGTGGTGGCGGTGCTGTACCTGGCCATCGCCGCCGCCAGCGTCCTCGTGCTCGGCCCGTCGATGTCCGACGCCCCGCTGGCCGAGCTGCTCGCGGTCGGCACCGGCGGCCGGGTGCGCCCGATCGCGGCCGCCGCCGCCCTGCTGCTCACCCTCGGCACCATGAACGCCTACTACGCGGGCGCGGCCAAGCTCGGCGCCGCCCTCGGCCGCGACGGCGCGCTGCCGGCGTGGTTTGCCCGCGGGGCCGCCCCCGGCGCGGTGCCCCGCCGCAGCCTGCTCGTCGTGGCCCTGCTCGGCGCCGTCTCGCTGGTGGTGGTCGCCGCGACCGGGACCGGCACCCGGGCGCTCGTGCTGCTCACCAGTGGCTGCTTCGTCCTGGTGTACCTCGTGGGCTCGGCCGCCGCCGTCCGCCTGTTGCCCCGGGGCACCTGGGCCCGCCGCTGCGCCGTGGTGGCGTTCGCCTCCGCCGTCGCCCTGCTGGTCGTCACCGGCTGGTACGTGCTCGGCACCGCCGTCATCGCGGCCGGCGCGCTACTTTCGGAGAAATACTTCGGCCGGGCTGTCGAGCCTGTCCCGGCCCGATTGTCGTAGGAGTGTCATGTGACACCGACGCAATCGTGAGGAGCCCGCAATGGCCCAGTACCTGATCCTGATCTACGAGGACGAAACCGCCTACGAGAACGCCGACCCGGCCGTATCCGAGCAGGTGATGGCCGCGCACAACCGCTTCGCCGAGCAGGTCGGCGAGCTCGGCGGCACGCTGCTGGGCGGCAACGCCCTGCAGCCGACGCCGACCGCCACCTCGATCCGCGGCGACGTGGTCACCGACGGCCCGTTCGTGGAGACCAAGGAAGTGCTCGGCGGCTACTACCTGATCGAGGCCAAGGACCTGGATCACGCCCTGGAGATCGGCAAGCTGTGCCCGGCGATGTTCGGCGGCGTCGAGGTCCGCCCGATCTGGGCCTTCGAGTAGGTTGTCCGATCTCGTCCGCGCGGCGATCGCCGACGCGCACCGTCGCGAGTGGGCCCGGGTGCTCGCCGCGACGGTGCGCGTCGCGCGCGACCTGGACCTGGCCGAGGAGTGCGTGCAGGACGCGTACGTCTCGGCCCTGGACGCGTGGCTGCGCCAGGGCGTGCCGTCCAACCCCGGCGCCTGGCTGACGACGGCGGCGCAGCGCCGCGCCCTGAACGCCCACCGCCGCGCGGCCATCCTGCGCGCCAAGCTGCCCATGCTCGTCGTTCCCGACGCGCCGGAAACGTCCGACGCGTTCCCGGACGACCGCCTGCGGCTCGTCTTCACCTGCTGCCATCCGGCGCTGGCCCGGGAGGCCCAGCTCGCCCTCACCCTCCGCCTGGTCTGCGGCCTCAGCACGGCCGAGATCGCCCGTGCCTTCCTGGTCAGCGAGTCCACCATGGCCGCGAGGGTGACGAGGGCCAAGAAGAAGATCGCCGCGGCCCGCATCCCGTACCGCGTCCCGTCCCCGCAGGAGCTGCCGGACCGCCTGGACGCGGTGCTGACCGTCGTCCACCTCGTCTTCACCGCCGGCCACGCCGGCTACCACGGGGGTGACCTGGTCCGGCCGGACCTCGTGGAGCGCGCCCTGGACCTGGCCCGCACCCTGTGCGCGCTGATGCCCGACGAGCGCGAGGCCCAGGGCCTGCTGGCCCAGCTGCTCCTGCACGACGCCCGCCGCGCCACGCGGCTCGACCCCGACGGCCGGCTGGTCCTGCTGGAGGAGCAGGACCGTACGCAATGGGACCACGCCCAGATCGCGGAGGGCCTGCGCCTGGTCCGCTCGTCCCTGCGCGGCGGGCGGCCGGGCCGCTTCGCGCTGCAGGCCACCATCGCCGCCCTCTACACGGAGGCCCCGACCTACGCCGACACGGACTGGTCCCAGCTGCGCGCCGTGTATGACCTGCTGCTGGCCGCCTGGCCCACCCCGGTCGTGGCCCTGAACCGCGCCGTGGTCGTCGCCATGCTGGACGGCCCGGCCGCCGGCCTGGCCCTGATCGACGGCCTGGCCGAGGACCCGCGCCTGGCCGGCTACCACTACCTGCCCGCCGCCCGCGCCGACCTGCTGCGCCGGCTGGGCCGCGTCGAGGAGTCCCGTGTCGCCTACGAGGGGGCGATCGCCCTGTGCGACAACGACGTCGAGCGCGCCTTCCTGACCGCCCGCCTCACGCAGCTGCCGCCTCAGCGGGACGCCGGTCGGTGAGCCGGCGCCAGACGATGATGACGTACGACGACAGCAGCCCGATCATCGCGATGCGCACGGCGGTGTACCCCATCAGGGCGTGGCTGTGGCCGATGAATGCGTCGCGCAGGGTCGCCATGTCGGTGTTGGCCGGCAGCTTGCGGTTCGCGACGACCAGGGACATGGCGAAGACCAGCACCAGGCTCAGCCGCCACGCCACGAAGGTCCAGTGCCGCAGGACCTGCCGCCGGTCGTACCCGAGCCGCTGCGCGCGGCGCCGGCTGAACGCCGTCCAGGCGATGAAGCCGGCGAGGTACACCCAGATCCACACCAGCGTCAGGCTGTTGAGCTGGTCCCCGAGCCGCAGCACCCGCGCCGACGCCGCCGTGAGCATCGACGCCGGATCGTCGGCGGCCCGGTCCACGATCGTGTCGGCGGCCGCCAGCACTCCGATGTCGGCGAGCAGCAGTCCGATATAGACCACCGAGAGCGCCACGAACGCCCAGGTGAGCACCTGCCACCCCACCGACGGCCGCGGCCGGGGTCGGGGCAGGGGCGGTTCAGCGGGCGCCAGCCCGCCGTGCTCGGCACAGAGGTGCCCGTCCCCGGTCGCAAATCCGGGCGCTGCGCAGATCATGCAGGGCATCGACACAAGTTCGGCACTGTAGACGAACGGCCGCCGCTGCGCAGCCCCGATTCCAGCAGGGCCGCCCCGTCGGCCGGGGTGGCCGACGACGGCGCGGACGCGGTACGCGGACGGGCCGGTCGCCCCACTCCCCGGGGTGACCGGCCCGCCCGCTGCGCCGCGCCCGGCCCGTGGCTGTAACCGGGGCCGCGCCTCTTGCGAATCAGGACTGGGCGGGTGCCGGGTTGATCTCGTGCTTGCCCGGCTTGATGAGGGAGGCCAGGCCGCCGATGAGGGCCATGGCGATGGCCATCCAGAAGACGATCATCAGGCCGTCGTGGAAGGGGCCGGAGACCAGGTGCGGGAAGAACTCGCGGCCGGTCAGCGTGGCCGCATTGGACGGCGGGAGCTGGCCGAGCAGCTGGGGGCCCAGCAGCGATTGGATCGGGTTGTACCCCAGGAAGGCCGCGAACAGCGTGCCGACCGGCGGCAGGCCGGCGATCTGGGCCGCCGCCTGCGCGGGGACGCCCTGGGAGGTCAGGCCGGTGCTCAGCGAGTTCGGCAGGGAGCTGGACAGGCCCGCGATCATCAACGAGAAGAACACGCCGATCGACAGGACCATGCCGGCGTTCTGGAAGGTGGCCCGCATGCCCGACGCGGCGCCGCGCATGTGGGCCGGGACGCTCGACATGATGAGCGAGGTGTTCGGGGCCGCGAAGAGGCCGCCGCCGAGGCCGTTGAGGAAGACCAGCACGGCGAAGGCCCAGTAGGAGAAGTCGGTCGGCAGGACGAGCAGGCCGCCGAAGGAAACCGCCATGACGACCAGGCCGACGGCGGCGAAGAGGCGCGGGCCGTACTTGTCGGACAGGTGCCCGGCGATCGGGCCGGCGGCGAGGAAGCCCACGGTCAGCGGCAGCAGGTAGATGCCGGCCCACAGCGGCGTGGACTCGTAGCTGTAGCCGTGCAGCGGCAGCCAGATGCCCTGCAGCCAGATGATGAGCATGAACTGCAGGCCGCCGCGGGCGATCGAGGCGAGCAGGCTGGCCACGTTGCCCGAGGAGAAGGCGCGGATCTTGAACATGGCGAGCGGGAACATCGGCTCGGCGACCCGGCGCTCGATCCAGACGAACAGGGCCAGGACGACCACGCCGCCGATCAGGCCGGTGAGCACCCACGGGTTGGTCCAGCCCTGGCTGTGGCCGCCGTAGGGCTGGATGCCGTACGTGATGCCGGCCAGCAGCGCCGTGAGGCCCACGGCGAAGGTCAGGTTGCCCCACCAGTCGATCCGGCCGGGGCGGCGCAGGCCGGTGTCGTGCAGGCTGCGGTACGCCCACAGGGTCCCCAAGATGCCGATCGGCACGTTGACCCAGAAGATGGCCCGCCAGTTCCACTCGGCGAGCAGGCCGCCGAGCACCAGGCCGATGAAGGAGCCGGCGATGCCGGCCACAATGTTCACGCCCAGGGCCATGCCGCGCTGGGCGGCCGGGAAGGCGTCGGTGAGGATCGCGGCAGAGTTGGCCATGAGCATGGCGCCGCCGACGGCCTGCAGCACCCGCCAGCCGATGAGCCACAGCGCGCCGGAACCGCCGTCGAAGGGGTCCAGCGACAGGGCGATCGAGGTGACGGTGAACAGCGCGAAGCCGAGGTTGTAGATGCGGACCCGGCCGTACATGTCGCCCAGGCGCCCCAGGGTCACCACCAGCACGGCGCTCACCAGCATGTACCCCATGAGCATCCACAGCAGGTAGGACACGTTGCCGGGGCTGAGCGGGTTGAGCCTGATGCCGTTGAAGATGGCCGGCAGTGAGATCAGCACGATCGAGGAGTTGACGGTGGCGATGAGCATGCCGAGGGTCGTGTTGGACAGCGCCACCCACTTGTAGTGCGGGTGGTCCTTGCCGCCCGACAGCGCCCCGCGGAGGCCGGACTTGTTGGAAACGTCGAGGATCTCGGTCACTTGGCGAGCCTCTCCAGCGCCGGTAGCGCAGCCGCGATCAGCGCTTCGTCTTCGTCGGTAACGTCTTCGAGCAGGGAGGCCATGTGCGCGGCCCGCACCGCGCGGCGCCGCTCGAGCAGCTCGATCCCGGCCGGCGTGACCTGGACCAGCACGACCCGGCCGTCGGCGGGGTCGGCGGCCCGGTCGGCCAGCCCCTCCCGCTCGAGGCGCTGGACCAGCTGGGTCATCGCGGGCTGGGTGACGCCCTCCGCGGTGGCGAGCTCGGTGAGCCGCCGTGGGCCTTCCCGCTCCAGTCGCCGCAGCGTCGAGGCGGCCGTGAGGCTGATGTCGTTCGGGGGGTTGCCCTGGCGCAAGAGGCTGAAGAGCCGCTCGACGGCGACCGTCAGGCGCGCAGGGTCGAGTGCGGTTCGGGCAGTGGGCATACTTCATTTGTATCATGTGCTTATAAAAGTTGCTTATACGCTGCGACCTTGTTCACCCGGTCTTGACAAAGATTGATATTAGTCAACGCACCATCCGGTTCGCCGGTCTTGACAAAGATCGACGCCGGCCGACGCGCCATGTGGCGGGCCGACCGGCGTCGCGGTTGCCGGTGGGGCTGGAATCAGAAGCAGCCGGGCTGGTCGACGATGGTCAGGCCGTCGACGAGGTTGCCGTATCCGCGATCGGTCGACGCGCTGTCCACCGCGGTGAGCGTGACGCGGGTCGAGGTCTGGTCGGGGCCGGTCTTGTACCAGCCGTACAGGCGCTTCCAGCGCGCGTCGTCGGAGGAGTTGACGTACGAGAACGCCGAGCCGATGCCGTTGACGCTGCCATCGTTCTTCGGGGTCTTGCCGAAGTGGATCTGGGTGGCGTCGACGTCCTTGGCCTTCGAGGTGTCCCGGGCCCGGATCCAGAAGGACCAGTAGATCTTCGTGTTGGGCTTGGTCTTGATGTCCTGGTAGATCGAGTTGCCCTGGCCGGTGGCGTTGAGCTCGGCGAACTGCGTGCCGAAGCGGGCCGGCACGCCCATGTTGCCGCTCCAGATCTCGATCTTGCCGGCCGGGTCGTCGGTGCGCCAGCCGGGCACGTCGGCCTGGTCGAACTGCTTGTAGTCCGACTTGCCGAGCCTGGGCGTCTCGAAGCCGCCGTTGACGGTCAGCTCCCGGCACGTCGCGGCGGGCGTGCCGGCGTGCCGGTGGTGCTTGATCGCGCCGAGCATGGCGTTGCCCGAGCCCGTGCCGCCCCTGCCTGGGCCGCCACCCGTTCCGGCGGCGTTCGCGGGCGTGCCGAGGAGTGTGGCCAGCAGCGCCGCGGCGCCGATCGTGGCCAGCATCCGGTTGTGCTTGAGCATGGTGATCCCCCGTTGTCCGCCACGGCAACGCTGCCGTGGTACCTCCGAGAGGGAGCCAAGCATGCTGACCTGCCCGGTTCCCGAAGGATGAGGGAAATTCCGTATTTCGGACAAATTTCGCAAGCCGTTCAGCCGGGGCGCACCGCGTGTAGCACGCAGGCGGCGACGTTCTACGGCAGCACGGCGGCGGCCACCTCCTGCACCGCGCGCTGCACGCAGGCGGCGACGTCCTCGGCATGGTCGTCGGTGAGCCGGGGCAGCGGCACGCCGACGCTGATCGCGTCGGTCGGCGCCAGGCCGGCGGCGGGCACCGCGACGGCCACGCAGCCGACGCCCGGGACGACCTCGCCGCGCTCGTAGGCCCAGCCGCGCGCGCGGGTGTCGGCCAGCGCGGTGACGATGGCGGCCCGGTCGATGGCGGTGTCGATGGTGTGCGCCACGACGCCCTCGTCGAGCAGCGCGTCGATCTCGGCCGGCGGGCGCCGCACGAGGATGGCCCGGCCGCTGGCGCTGGTCAGTGCCGGGAGGCGCCGGCCGATGGCCGGGCCGGTCGGGTCGTGCAGGGACTCGCGGCTGGCCAGGCAGACGATGAAGGCGCCGTCGAGGCGCACGAGGCGGACCGACTCGTCGAGCTGGTCGCGTAACCGGGACAGGATCGGGCCGGCCAGCCGCGCGGTGCGGTCGCCGGACAGGTAGGCGCTGCCGGGGCGTAGCGCGCCGACGCCGATCGCGTAGGAGGCGCCGTCGGCGTCCGCCTCGACCCAGCCCCGGTCCACGAGGTGTTTGAGCCGCCCGCGCAGCACCGCCTCCGGCAGCCCGATCTGGCGCACCAGCGCGTCGAAGGTCATCCGGTCGGGGGCGGCGGCGAGCCGCTCCAGCAGGTCGAGGGTCGGGCTCTCATCGGCCATTCGGACCCCATTTCCCACTTTTCCGGGGATCGAGACATGTTATTAGCCAGGTTACATCCGCCCGCGCTTCACCAGCGGGAACGGCAGCGTCTCGCGGATGCTCCGGCCGGTGAGCAGCATGACGAGCCGGTCGACGCCGAGGCCGAGGCCGCCGCTGGGCGGCATCGCGAACTCGAACGCGTCGAGGAAGTCCTCGTCGAGCTCCATCGCCTCCGGGTCGCCGGCCGCGGCCAGCAGCGACTGGGCGGTCAGCCGGGCCCGCAGCTCGACCGGGTCCACCAGCTCCGTGTACGCCGTGCCGAGCTCCATGCCGAAGGCGACGAGGTCCCAGCGCTCGGCCAGCCGCGGGTCGGTCCGGTGCTGCCGGGTCAGCGGCGAGACGTCGACCGGGAAGTCGCTGTAGAAGGTCGGGCGGACGGTCGTGGCCTCCACCAGGTGCTCGTAGAGCTCCAGCACCAGCTGGCCATGGGTCCAGCCGTCCTGCCACGGCACGTGCAGCCGGTCGGACAGCTCGCGCAGCTCGGCCACGGTGGTGCCGGGCGTGACGTCGGCGCCGGCGGCCCGCGAGACGGCGGTGTAGACCGGCACCACCGGCCACTCGTCGCGCAGGTCGACGACCTCGTCGCCGCGGCGCAGCACCGTGTCCTCCCCGGCGGCGGCCAGGATCAGGTCGCGGACCAGGGCCCGCATGGTGGTGTAGTCGCCGTACGCCTCGTAGGCCTCGAGCATCGTGAACTCGGGGTTGTGGGTGGCGTCCACGCCCTCGTTGCGGAAGTTGCGCCCGATCTCGAAGACCCGCTCGACCCCGCCCACGGCCAGGCGCTTGAGGTACAGCTCGGGCGCGATACGCAGGTAGAGCCGCATGTCGTAGGCGTTGCTGTGCGTGATGAACGGACGGGCGTTGGCCCCGCCGTGCACCGGCTGCAGCACCGGGGTCTCGACCTCGACGTAGCCGCGGGAGTGCAGCGCCGTGCGCAGCGCGAACGTGACCGCCGAGCGGATGCGGACCATGTCCCGGGCCGGCGGGTTGACGATGAGGTCGAGGTGCCGGCGGCGGACCAGGGCCTCCGGGTCGGCCAGGCCGCGGTGCTTGTCCGGCAGCGGCTGCAGGCACTTCGCGGTGAGCTGCCACTGCTCGGCGAAGACGGACAGCTCGCCGTGGCGGGTGGTGCCGATCTCGCCGACGACGCCGACGTGGTCGCCGAGGTCGACGGTGGCCGCGAACGCCGGGTCGGGCACCACGACCTGCAGGTCGCCGGTCCAGTCGCGCAGCAGGGCGAAGCACAGCCCGCCGTGGTCGCGCAGCCGGATGACCCGGCCGGCCACGGCGGCCCGCTCGCCGGTGAGGGTGTCGGGGCCGAGGTCGCCGTGCTTGGCGCGGATCGGGCCGACGGGGTGGGTGCGCTCGAAGCCGGGCGGGTACGGCTCCACGCCGGCGGCCCGCAGCGCGTCGAGCTTGGCCAGCCGCACCCGCACCTGCTCGGGCCGCCGCGCCTGGGGCACCACGGGCAGGGCGGCCACGGCGGTGAGCTCCTCCTCGGGGGCGATCAGCTCGCGGCGGTCCGCGGTGAACGGCCGCACCGCGCCCCGGCGCAGCATGGTGCGCAGCCGCGGTACCACCACGAACCCCTCGGCGGCGCCGGAGGCCAGCCCGACCTTGGGCAGGTCCCGCACGTCCTCGAAGCACAGGTACCGGGGCAGCCACTGCGGGTTGTACTTCACGTTGGAGCGGTACAGCGACTCGAGCTGGAACCAGCGCGAGGCGAACAGCAGCATCGCCCGCCACAGCCGCAGCACCGGCCCGGCCCCGATCCGGGCGCCTTCCTCGAACACGGCCCGGAACACGGCGAAGTTCAGCGACACCCGGTGCACCCCGAGGCGCGGCGCCTCCCGCATGAGGCCGGCGACCATGTACTCGATGAGCCCGTTGTCCGACTGCCGGTCGCGGCGCATGAGGTCCAGCGACAGCCCGCCCGCGCCCCACGGGGCGAACGACAGCAGCGCCACCTCGCGCCCGTCGCGGTCGTGGGCCTCGACGAGCACGCACCGCCCGTCGTTGGGGTCGCCCAGGCGGCCCAGCGCCATCGAGTAGCCGCGCTCGGTCTCGGTGTCGCGCCAGCGGGCGGCCAGCTCGATGATCCGGCTCATCTCCTCGGCGCCGATCTCGGCGTGGCGGCGGATGCGCACCGTGTACCCGGCCCGCTCGACCCGGTGCACGGCCTGGCGGACCTGGCGCAGCCGGGGCGCCTCCAGGTCGAAGTCGCGCACGTGCAGGATCGCCTCGTCGCCGAGCTCGATGACCCGCAGGCCGGCCCGCGCGTAGGCGGTCGCGCCCTCCTCGCTGGCGCCCATCACAGCGGGCGTCCAGGCGTACTCCCGCGCCTCCCGCAGCCAGGCCTCGATCGCCGGCGGCCAGGCGCCGGGGTCGCCGAGGGGGTCGCCGCTGGCCAGCGAGACGCCGAAGACGACCCGGTAGGTGACCGCGGCGCGGCCCGACGGCGACCGGATGATCTCCTTGTCGCGGCGGGTGGCGAAGTAGCCCAGCGAGTCCCGCTCGCCGTGCTCGGCCAGCAGTCGGCGCACCGCCAGCTCCTCGTCCGGGTCGAGCGAGGCGATCATGCGCTGCGAGCGCAGCAGCGCGAAGAGGGCGGCGAAGAAGGCGATGGCGCCGAACGTGCCGAGCACGAGGTTCACCCAGCCGGGGGCCCGGCCGTGCCGGTCGACGTCGAAGGCGAACGCGCCGCCGAGCACGACCCGGCCGCTGTACTCCAGCCGCTGCACCCCGTGCCCGATCGAGCCCGGGAACAGCTCGAGCAGGCCCCAGCCGGCCACGGTGAAGACGAGCAGCAGCCCGCCCAGCGTGACCAGGGCCTTGGGCAGGCTGGCCTGCTGGACCCGGGCCCGGAACTCCGGGCGGGCCAGCCACAGCAGGCCCAGCAGCACGACGGTCACCACCAGGTTGGTCTCCGCCGCGAGCGTGCCGTGCCAGGGCAGGCGCAGCTCGTGGGCCTCGCCGCCGCGCTCGCCGAGGTCGGAGAGCACGAAGAGGTCGTAGAGGCCCTGCAGTACCAGGACGATGCCCAGCATCCAGAAGGTGACTCGCTTGCGGTTGTGCACGCCGGCCGCGAGCGTGATCATGAGCGCGGTGTAGCCGACGTTGGCCGGCGCCGGGAACAGCAGGGCGTCGACCGTGGCCCGGACCGGGTGCATCCGGGCGCCCAGCGCCGCGCTCACCGCGGAGAGCGCGCACAGGGCGCCCACCATGAGCAGTCCGACGGCAAACCAGTCCGGGATACGTGCACGCTTCACCGGGACATCATGCTCCCGACGCTCAGCCGTTCTCGTGGATGTACCGCTTCGGGTCCTTGCCGGGGAACGTGAGACCCTTGGCGCCGGGGTGTTCGCCGCGGAACGTCAGCCGCCGCTCGCCGAGCTCGATGCGCGGCCGCATCCCGGGCGTGCTGATGTCGTCCATGCATTGAACATCACCCGTTTTCGGCGGGTCCAAACCCGAGCGCCTGCTCCACGGCCCGGCACACCGTCTCCAGGATCGTCACGCGGGCGGTCGGCTTGTCGTCGGCGGCGACGACGTGCCAGGGCGCCGCCGGGTGGTCGGTGCGGGCCAGCATGTCCTCGATCGCCGCCTTGTACTCCGGCCGCTTCTTGCGGTTGCGCCAGTCCTCGTCGGTGAGCTTCCACGAGCGCAGCGGGTCCGCGGCCCGGCTGTTGAACCGTCGCAGCTGCTCCTTGGACGAGATGTGCAGCCAGACCTTGACCAGGATCATGCCCTCGGCGGTGAGCGTGCGCTCGAACTGCACGATCTCGTCGTACGCGCGGGTCCACTGCTCCTCGGTGGCGAAGCCCTCGACCCGTTCGACGAGCACGCGGCCGTACCACGAACGGTCCAGGACCGTCATGCCGCCCCAACCGGGCAGCACGGGCCAGAACCGCCAAAGGAAGTGGTGCCGTTTTTCGTCGTACGTCGGTGCGGCGAACTGCGCCACCCGCACATGGCGCGGATCGAGGTGCTCGACCAGCCGCTTGATCGAGCCGCCCTTGCCCGAGGCGTCCCAGCCCTCGAACAGCACACACAACGGCGGGCCGAGCTCGTGCTCGCCGATCTGCCCGCCAAGCGTCAGCCGCAGCCGCAGGAGCCGCTCCTGGGCCGCGACGAGCCGGCTCAGCGCCTCGTCGCCGGGCAATGTCGCGCGCTGATTCACCTTCGACAGCCGTTTCATGACCATCAGCCTGCCACGGGTCGCCGGTCCGGGCGCTGCGTGATGAGCGCAACTGAGAAGGTCCTGAGAGAACGGGGTGGTTTGCCCCTGCGGATGCGACCCTGATTCCGTGAGGCCGCGACGCGAGACCGTGCTGCGCGTCGCCGGGCTGCTCGTGGTCCTGGGCGTCGCCGGGCTCACGCTGCGGCGCAGCCTGCCCGACTTCGGGCAGACGCTCGGCGCCCTGCGTGCTGCCGGCCCGTGGTGGCTGGTGCTCGCCGCGGTCGCCGAGATGACCTCCCTGCGGCACTTCGCCCTGCAGCAGCGGCGCCTGCTGGCCGGCTTCGGGGTGCGCATGTCGGTGCCGCGGGCCCTCGCGGTCACCTTCACCCGCTCGGCCATCTCGTTCAGCCTGCCGGCCGGCTCGGCGGTCTCGGCCGGGTTCGCCTTCCGGCAGTTCCGCACCGCCGGGGCCAGCCGCCGCACGGCCGGCGCGGTCGCGGTGCTGGCCAGCGTCATCTCCGGGGTGGCGCTGCTGGTCATGTACGGCGCGGTGGTGCTCATCCCGCGCGGCGGCGCCGAGGGTAACGCCGACACGCTCGTCTTCGTCGTGTCGCTGCTGGTCATCGCCGGCACCGTGTTCGCCATCGACCACTTCGTGGCCCCGCGCCGGCCCGGGCGGCCGGTCATCGACGAGGCCGAGCCCGAGCCGCAGATCAGCGGTGGCTGGTGGGCCCGCGGCCGCGGCGCGGTCCGGCGGACCCTCGCCGACCTGCGGCGGCTGCCCCGGCGGGCCTGGGTGCTCTCGCTCCTGCACGCGACCGTGAACTGGGGCCTGGACCTCGCCTGCCTGGCCGCCACCGCCGCCGCGTTCGACATCGACGTGAGCCTGGTGCGCCTGGCCACCGTGTACCTCACCGTGCAGCTCGTCCGGCAGATCCCGCTCAGCCCCGGCGGCATCGGCGTCGTCGAGGTCGCGCTGCTGGCCGGCCTGGTCTCGGCCGGGGCCGGGCGCGCCCCGGCGGCGGCCTCGATGCTGATGTACCGGATGCTGTCCTGCTGGATGATCATTCCGCTCGGGCTGTTGACGTACGGCATCCTCCGCCGCGGCAAGTCCCCGGACGGCTCGCCACCGGTCGAGTCCCCGGTCCTGGCCGGTTCTCACAAGCCTGTGTGAGATTTGAAAGATCGGTGTTAGATTCGGGGCATGCCCGTCCCGGATCGGCTCGACCTCACCCTCCGGCTCGTGCGGGGCAGCGGCAAGCTGACCCTCGCGGAGCTCGCCGAGCGCCTCGGCGTGTCCGAGATGACCGTGCGCCGCGACCTCGACCAGCTGCAGGACCAGGGCCTGGTGCGCCGGGTGCGCGGCGGCGCGGTGGCCCTGGACGTGCCGGCCGAGCGGGCCGGCTTCTCCGTGCGCGAGCAGTGGCTGGCCGCCACCAAGGCCGGGCTGGCCCGGGCCGCGGCCGAGCTCGTGGAGCCCGGGAGCACCGTGCTGCTCGACGCCGGCACCACGACCGCGGAGGTCGCCGCCCACCTGCCGCGGCGCGCCCCGCTGACCGTCGCCGTGCTGAGCCTGCAGGCCGCCGTGCGCTTGGCCGACCAGCCCGGCATCCGGCTGCTGGTCATCGGCGGGGAGTCCCGGGCGGGGGAGGGGAGCCTGGTCGGCCCCCTGGCGCTCGCCGCGCTGGACCAGCTGCGCTTCGACACGTTCGTGATGTCGATCGGGGCCGTGCACCACGAGCTGGGCTGGTCCGAGTTCGACCTCGACGACGCCGCGGTGAAGCGGGCCGCGCTGCGCCGGGCCGGCCGCACGATCGTGGTCGCCGACGCCACCAAGCTCGGCGTGCAGGCCTTCGCCCGGGTCGGGCCGCTTGACGCCGCCGACGTGCTCGTCACGTCGGATATATCCGACACATCGCCCGAAACCGTCGATGCCTTGCGCGCCGCCGGCGTGCAGATCGTCACCCCTGCAGAAGGAGTTCCCCCGTCATGATGATCCTCGTGGCCGGCCCCTACCGATCCGGCACCGGCGACGACCCGGCCAGGCTGCGGGCCAACGTCGACGCCATGAACGACGCCGCCGTGCGGCTCTTCCGGGCCGGGCACCTGCCCGTCACCGGCGAGGCGCTGGCGCTGCCGCTGATCGAACGGGCCGGCTCGGCCGCGGTCGGCGACGCCGTGTTCGACGAGATCTTCCACCCGATCTCGGCCCGGCTGCTGGAGCGCTGCGACGCCGTGCTGCGCATCGGTGGCCCGTCCGCCGGCGCGGACCAGATGGTCGCCCAGGCCCGCGCCGAGGGCAAGGCCATCTACGCGGCTCTGGGCGAGATCCCGGCGGCTTGACCAACATCGGGCCGGCCCTCGCCCCGTCTGGGATACCGCGACGCCCCGCGGCTCTGGGCGAGATCCCGGCGGCGTGACCGTCGTGCGAGGCCTGGAGTGCCGCGATGCCCCCGCGGCCCTGGGCGGGATCCCGGCGGCGTGACCGATGTCGGGCCGGCCTTCGCCCTGTACGCCGGCGCCGTGCGCGACCTGGAACAACACGACGCCCCCGCGGCCGTGGGGCTGCGGGGGCGTCGGACTGCCTGGTTCAGTGCATGATGACCGGCGCCGGGGCCCCGGCGGCGTCCACGTCGTTGTCGTCGTTGAGGTGCGAGACCTCCCGCTTGCGCGGCAGGAACGCGATCGGGATGAACGTCAGGAGCACCAGGATGAAGCCCACCCAGTAGGTCGAGGCGAACGAGTCGGCCACGAACTTCAGGCCCTGGGCGATCAGGTCGGGGCCGACCATCTGCTTGATCTGCGCGCCCTGGACCTTGTCGTGCGAGCCGATCGCGATGTCGGCGACCGTCAGCGGCTCCTTGGTCTGCGGGTTGACCGTCCCCGGGATCTTCGGCGCGTCGTTGAGCTTGCTGGTCAGGATGACCGACATGACCGCGCCGCCGACCGAGCCGCCGATCTGCTGGAGGATGTTCACCAGCGTCGAGCCGCGGGCCACCTCGTGATGCGTGAGCGTCTTCAGCGCCGAGGTCATGATCGGCATCATCGTGCCGCCCATGCCCAGGCCCATCACGAACAGCGAGCCGCACAGCACCACGTAGGAGGTGTCCGGCCCGACCTGCGTGAAGGTGAAGAACCCGACGCCGATCAGGGCCATCGCGAACGGCACCGTCCGCCCGACCGGGATCTTGTCCGACAGCATGCCGGCGATCGGCATGGTCAGCATCGCGCCGATGCCCTGCGGGGCCATGAGCAGGCCGGCGTGCAGCGTCGACTCGCCGCGCACCTGCAGGAAGTAGCTCGGGAAGAGCAGGCCGGCGCCCATGAACGCGATCACGAACACGAACAGCGAGACCGTCGCGACCGTCAGCCTGCGGTTGCGGAACAGCCGCAGGTCCAGCAGCGGGTGCTTGGGCTTGAACGAGTAGAAGACGAAGCCGATCACCAGCACGGCGCCGATGAGCATCGGCACCCAGACCTTCGGCTTGGCGATGGTGCCGGCCTCGGGGAGTGAGCTTACGCCGTACAGCAGCGTCGCCAGACCCGGCGAGAGCATCAGCATGCCGATGAAGTCGAACGTCTCCGACGGCTCGGTGTTGTCCTTCGGCAGCGCGAACCACGCGTAGACCAGCGCGATCGCGCCGATCGGCAGGTTGATCAGGAAGATCCAGTGCCAGCTCGCCACGTCGATGAGCCAGCCGCCGAGGATCGGGCCGCCGATCGGGCCCAGCAGCATCGGGATGCCGAGCACCGCCATGAGCCGGCCGATGCGCTGCGGACCCGCCGCGCGGGTCATGATCGTCATGCCGAGCGGCATGAGCATGCCGCCGCCGAGGCCCTGCAGCACCCGGTACCCGATCAACTGGTTGATCGAGTCGGCCGTGGCGCACAGCCCGGAGCCGGCGGTGAAGAGGAACAGCGCCAGCATGTAGAGGCGCTTGGTGCCGAACCGGTCCGCCGCCCAGCCGGACAGTGGAATAACGGTGGCGAGGGCCAGGGTGTACCCGGTCATCGTCCAGGCGACCCGGGCGTAGGTCGCGTCGAACTCACGCATGAAGGTCGGCAGCGCGACGCTCACGACGGTCACGTCAAGGATCGACATGATCGCGCCGAGGACGATCACGCCGGCGATCTTCAATACCTGGGCGTCCAGCTTGGCAGGCGCCTTGCCGCCCCCGACGGCGGCTTCCTGTTGGACCACGTGTTCCCCCCAACGGGCAAACTGTCACGTACAAGTGATCGGATTCAGCCACAGCCTACGCGGCGCTTGTTGCGGGCCGCGAAGGACATTGCTGGTAGCGAGGCCTGGATAAGGGCAAGCTAAGCTTTTCCAATGAACGACCAGGCCCACGAGGTCGAATCCGGCGCCGAATCCGGCCCGGTGCGGCGCAACACGCGCCAGCGCGACGCCGTGATGACCCTGCTCGGCGACGTCGACGGTTTCTACAGCGCGCAAGAGCTGCACGTGATGCTGCGCGAGCGGGGCGCCAACGTGGGCCTGACTACGGTGTACCGCACCCTGCAGCTGCTCGCCGAGACGAACGAGATCGATGTGATGCAGGTCCCGGGTAGTGATACTCGTTACCGTCGCTGCAGCGACAAGCACCATCATCACCTGGTGTGCCGGGGCTGTGGACGGACGGTGGAGGTGCTGGGGCCGGCGGTCGAGCGGTGGGCCGACCGGGTGGGGGACGAGCACGGCTTCACCGACGTGAGCCACACGCTGGAGATCTTCGGTACCTGCTCCAACTGCTGCCACAAGTCCTGATTGCCGGTTCCGGCATGTCGGGCACTGCGCGCCGCGACATGTCGGATCTATACCCCGACCGGCGGCAAGCCGGGCATTTCGGCGAAATTGCGCATCGCTCACCGTTTTCTGGATGAACAGTTTCTGGATGAACAATTGGGTTGTTCGTCGAATATCGGACTTATGCCCTGTCGGGGTATTTATCCGATAAGTCGTGGCGCGGAGCGCCCGACTTATCGCCTTCGGGTGCTGCACAACATGTCGGCGGCCAGCCACCCGTGCCCGCTCTGGCCGGGGCAACACGAGCAGCGAAGGAACGTCAGACCGTGCTCGCTCTGGCCCCGGGGCAATACGAGCAGCGCCGCGGGGCCCGCAGCGCTGCGTCGAGGTGAAGGCATGTCAGAGGAGGTCGCGCAGGCCACCAGTGTTCGTTCCGGCCGGGGTAACGCGAGCAGCGCCGCGGGGGTCTGGGGCGCTGCGTCGGGGTCGCGCAGGCCACCAGTGTTCGTTCCGGCCGTAGCGACGAAGAGCAGCGCCGCAGGGGGCTGCGGCGCTGCATCGGGGTGCAGGAGCGTCAGAGCAGTTCGCGCAGGGACTCGATCAGCAGCCACACGCCGAAGATGACGAACAGGGCGGCCGCGCCGTACTTGATGGCCTTCTCCGGCAGGTGGCGGCCCAGCTGGCGGCCGACGACGATGGCCAGGGCGTCCGCCGCGACCATGCCGACCGTGGAGCCGATCCACGTGCCGAGCCAGCCGTGCTGGGTGGCCAGGGTGATCGTGGCGAGCATGGTCTTGTCGCCGAGCTCGGCCAGGAAGAACGCCACGCCCACGGCGATGATCGCGGAGCGGGTCGTGCGCTCGGCCTTGCCGCGTTCGTCGTCCGTCAGGGTGTCGCCGCGCAGGGTCCAGGCGCCGAAGGCGAAGAAGGCCAGGGCGGCGACCAGGGAGATCCAGCCGGTCGGCAGCGCGGCGCCCAGGCCGTAGCCGACGCCCACCGAGACCAGGTGCACGACCGCCGTGGCGATGGTGATGCCGATGAGGACCGGCACGGTGCGGAAGCGGGTCGCGAACGTGAGTGCCATCAGCTGGGACTTGTCGCCCAGTTCGGCCACGAAGATGACGCCGAAGCTGAGGGCCAGGGCGGCGAGGAACTCGTTCAAGACAAACCTTCCCGGGACTTGGACCGCCGGGAGGTGAGGGGGGACGGCCTCGACCCGGCCGTCCAGCTCGATATGAACACGGCTGACAGCAAGGCCGAAAGTCTCGTCCGCTCCACGAGCGCGTCAACGCTGGTGAAGCCGCGCAGCCGGATGCGAGAGCACCAGTATGTCGACGGCGCAGTTGAGGACTACTCCCCTTCGTGCGCCTCCACCATAACGGATCTCGAGGCGCGCAGAGCGTGAGCCGCGTCGCAGCGCGGCCGGATGCCGCACCGATCGGTGTGACGTCCGGCCGCGTCGTGACGACGGCGCTACTTGCGCTTCTCGGGCTTCGTGATGCGGTCGGTGCCGACCTTGTCCCGCAGTACCTCCGGAACCAGCACGGAGCCGTCGGGCTGCTGGAACTGCTCCAGGATCGCGGGGAAGATGCGGCTGGTGGCCAGGGCCGAGCCGTTCAGCGTGTGCACGAACCGGTTGTTCTTGGAGCCGGGCACGCGGTAGCGGATGCCGGCCCGGCGCGCCTGGTAGTCCCCGGCCCACGAGACCGAGGAGACCTCCTTGTACTTGCCGGTGCTGGGCATCCACACCTCGATGTCGATGGTCTTCTTCATCGAGGCGCTCGCGTCGCCGGCGGCCAGCAGGGAGCGGCGGAAGTGCAGGCCGAGCGAGTCGACCAGGCCCTCGGCGTAGTCGACCATCTCCTCGAGGGTCTTCTCGCCGTCCTCCTGGGTGGTGAACTGGAAGATCTCCACCTTGTTGAACTGGTGGCCGCGCACGGTGCCGCGCTCGTCGGAGTGCGAGCCGGCCTTCTCGCTGCGGTAGCAGGGGGTGTACGCGTACGCCTTGTGCGGCAGGTCGGCCGGGTCGAAGATCTCGTTCTGGTAGGCGCCCAGGATCGCCGTCTCCGAGGTGGGCAGCAGGAACCGGCCGCGCTCGCCCTCGTCGGCGGTGATGTGGAAGACGTCGTCGTAGAACTTCGGGAACTGCCCGGCGGCGTAGCCGGCCGAGTCCAGCAGCAGGTGCGGCGGGAGCATGAACTGGTAGCCGGCCGCGAAGTGCCGGTCGATGAAGAAGTTCACCAGCGCCCACTCCAGGCGCGCGCCCCAGCCGGTGTAGATCCAGAAGCCGGAGCCGCCGAGCTTCACGCCGCGCTCGAAGTCGACCAGGCCGAGGTCGGTGGCCAGCTGGACGTGGTCGCGGACGTTGTCGATCGCCGGCGCCTCGCCGAAGACCTTGACGACCTGGTTGGCCTCCTTGCCGCCGGCCACGACGTCGTCGCTGGGCAGGTTGGGCAGCTCGCTCATCGCGGTGTCGAGGCGCCGCTGCGTCTCGGCCAGGCGGTCCTCGAGCTCCTGCAGGGCCGCCTTGGCGTCCCGGGTGGTCGGCTCGATGGCCTGGCCGGCCGCCTTGGCCGCGGCGAAGGCGCGGGCCTCCTCCTTGCGGCGGGCCCGCTCGGCGTCGATCTCGCCGATCAGCTCGCGCCGCTGCTTGTCGAGGTCGGCGATCGCACTGAGCGCGCTGGACACCTCGGCCGGGTCGAGCCTCTTGGACAGGGCGGCCTCCACCGAGGCCCGGTCCTTGCGAATCAACTCGATGTCGAGCATGCGCCGCGCACCTTCATCTGAGATTGGGAGAAAACCCGGACGCTCAGGATGCTACCGGGCGCGTCGCCGCCATTTTCTCCACGGCGCCGATCACCAGGTCGATGCCGAAGCCGAAGTACCGCTCCTCGTCGGGCAGCGTCCGGTATGTGTCGGCGAGGCGCACCATCTGCGGGTAGCGCTCGGCCGGCAGGCTCTCCAGCTGCAGGCGCTCCTTGCGCAGCCACTCGTCGACCTGGTCAGGCGGCACGGCGGTCGGGCAGCCGGGTTGCGCGGCGACCAGGCCGATCGCGGCGTGCAGCAGGTAGGAGGCGACCCAGTAGCCCTCCTCGAGGGTGAACCCGGCCCGCTCCAGCAGCGCGAGCGAGTCGTTGGTGGCCCGGATGAAGCTCGCCACGGCCTTCTTGTCCACCGCGTGCAGCAGGTCGGGCAGGCAGGGGTGCCGGCGCATGGCCCGGATCAGGGCCTCGATCATCGCGCGCAGCTGGACCGGCCACGGGTCCTCGGCGGTGCGGTCGGCCCGCACCTCCGCCAGCACGTGGTCGGTGAGGCCGAGCAGGAGCTCGTCCTTGTTCTTGAAGTGCCAGTACAGCGCCATCGGCGTCACGCCGAGCTCCTGCGCGAGGCGGCGGATGGTGATCGCCTCCAGGCCCTCGGTGTCCCCGATGCGCAGGGCGCGCTCGGCGACGGTGGTCCGGGTGAGGCGATCGGCTGAGGTTTTCGGCGGCACTTGACAACTGTACAACGTATGAGTACTCCTTTACAACGTACATGTACGACGTACATGGACGCCGTATAGGGGGACTGGAGACATGAGAAATCGCTGGCTGGCCCTGGTCGCCGTGGCCCTGGGCACCTTCATGACGTACCTGGACAACAACGTCGTCAACGTGGCACTGCCGTCGATCCAGCGCGAGCTGCACCTGAGCATCTCGGGGCTGGAGTGGATCGCGAGCGCGTACATCCTGGTCTTCGCCGGCCTGCTGCTCGTCGGCGGACGGCTGGCCGACGTGGTCGGCATGCGCCGCATGTTCTTCGCCGGCCTCGGCATCTTCACCGTCGCCTCGGTGGCGGCGGGCCTGGCCGGCAGCCAGGAGATGCTCATCGGGGCCCGCGCGGTGCAGGGCATCGGCGCCGCGCTGCTCACCCCGACGGCCCTGGCCCTGCTCACCGAGCTGTTCCCGGACCCGAAGGAGCGCGGCGCGGCGATCGGCATCTGGGGCGGCGTGGGCGCGCTCGCCCTGGCCTTCGGCCCGCTGACCGGCGGCTACCTGAGCCAGCACGCCTCCTGGGGCTGGATCTTCCTCATCAACGCCCCGATCGGCGTGGCCACCGCGGTGCTCGGCGCGCTCACGCTGCCGGCCGGGCGGCGCAGCGCCAACCGCAGCCTCGACCTGCCGGGTCTGGCCACCAGCGCGGTGGCGCTCTTCGCGCTGACCTACGCGCTCATCGAGGGCGAGTCGCGCGGCTGGACCTCCGGCGTCATCCTCGGCGCCTTCGCCCTGGCCGCCGCCAGCGCCGCCGCGTTCCTCCTCGTCGAGACCCGCACCGAGCACCCGATGGTCGACCTGAACTTCTTCCGGCTGCGGGTGTTCTCCGGCGGCCTGGCCACCATGGGACTGTGGGCGTTCGGGGTCTTCGGCATCTACTTCTTCACCGCGATCTTCCTGCAGAACGTACTCGGCTTCTCCCCGACCGAGGCGGGCTCCGCCTTCGTGCCGATGGCGCTCGTCATGGCGGTCATGGCCACCGTCGCGCCCCGGCTGGAGGCCCGCTTCGGCGCGGGCCGCACGGTCGCGGCCGGCATGGCCCTGATGGGCGCCGGGGTCGGCATGCTGGCCACCGTCGGTGAGGGCGCCGGCTACACCGACCTGCTGCCCTGGTTCCTGGTCTTCGGCGTCGGCGGCGGGCTGCTCGTCCCGCTGAACAACGTGGTGCTCTCCGCGCTGCCGCAGGCCCGGGCCGGCATCGCCTCCGGCATGCTCAACGTCTCCCGCGAGGTCTTCGGCCTGCTGGGCATCACGATCCTGGGCGCGATCCTGTCCAACCGGCAGAACGCCGCGACCGGCGCCCCGCTGCACCGCTTCCTCGCCGGCTACCAGTTCTCGCTGGTGGTGGCCGCGTCCCTGGTGGTGGTCGGGGTGCCGATCGCGCTGGTGGCGCTGCGCAAGATCAAGACGTCGGAGCCGGCGGCGACGGCTGTGACGCCGGAGCTTCAGCCGGCGTGAGCGGTCCGGAGCGGAGCGGAGGGGCCGCTCGCCATGGGCTCAGTTTCTCACGCCGCCGGAGCGGAGCGGAGGTGGCGTGAGCGGTCCGGAGCGGAGCGGAGGGGCCGCTCGCCATGGGCTCAGTTTCTCAGGCCGCCGCCGGAGCGGAGCGGAGGCGGCGGGCTGAGACGGCACGGCGGGGGAGCGTCCACGGCGCAGTGCGACAGTGGGCGCTCCTTTCGCACGGCACCCCGGATCGTCAGCGAGGCGAGGATGCCGCCGGCCACGCACAGGGCGGCGCAGATGAGCACCGCCCGGTGGAAGCCGGCCGAGAGCAGGTCCGGGGAGTCGTACGCCGCCGCGGTGATCCCCGCCGCGGCCGGCAGCACGGCCACGGCGATGAGGCCGGCCGCCCTGGCCACGTCGTTGTTCACGGCCGAGGCCATCCCGGCGTGGGTGGCCGGCGCCGACGCGAGCGCGGTCGAGGTCAGCGGGGCGACGGTCACCGCCAGGCCGAGGCCGAGCACGAGTACCGCGGGCAGCACCTGGGTCAGGTAGTTCCCGTCGGCGTCGATGCGGGTGTAGAGCGCCATCCCGGCCCCGGCGATCACCGGCCCGACGCTCATCTGCAGCCGGGGCCCGATCCGCGCGGCCAGCGCCCCGGAGCGCGAGGACAGCAGCAGCATGACGACGGTGACCGGCAGCAGGGCGACCCCGGCCTGCAGCGGGGAGTAGCTGGCCACCTGCTGCAGCTGGATCGGCAGCAGGAACAGCGCGCCGCTCAGCGCGCCGTAGATGATGAACGTGACCACGTTGGTCGCGCTGAACTGGGCCGAGCGGAAGACGCCCAGCGGCAGCATCGGGTGCGCGATGCGGGTCTGCCGCCACAGGAACAGCGCCACGAGTGCCGCCCCGCCGGCCAGCGCGGCGAGCACCGCCGGGCTGGTCCAGCCCAGCGCCTGGCCCTCGATGAGGCCGTACGTCACGCCGACCAGTCCCGCCGTCACCAGCGCCCCGGAGAACAGGTCGACCCGCCCGCTGGCCTCCTCGTCGCGCGACTCCGGCACGTGCCGCCAGGCCAGGTACACCACCACGGCCGCGATCGGCACGTTGATCGCGAAGATCAGCCGCCACGACGACGCGGCCAGCCCGACCAGCCACCCGCCCAGGAATGGCCCGATCGCGGTGGCCACCCCGCCCAGCCCGGACCAGGCGCCGATGGCCTTGCTGCGGTCGTCGGGCCGGAACGAGGCCTGCAGGATGGCGAGGCTGCCCGGCGTGAGCAGCGCCGCCCCGACCCCCTGCAGGGCGCGCGCGGCGACCAGCACCCCGGCGTCGGGCGCGATCCCGCAGAGCACCGACGCGGCGGCGAACCAGACCACGCCGATGGCGAAGACCCGCCGCCGGCCGTAGCGGTCGCCGAGCGCCCCGGCCAGCAGCAGCAGCCCGGCGAGGCTCAGCGTGTACGCCGTCACCACCCACTGCAGCACCTGCAGCCCGGTGCCGAAGGAGCGCCCGATGGCCGGCAGCGCGATGTTCACGACGGTCGCGTCGATCGCGGCGATGCCGGACCCGAGGATGGTCGCGGTGAGCACCCACCGCCCGGCGGGGCTGGAGTAGGCGAGACGCTCCGACGGGGCAAGCATGCGCCCAACCCTAGTGCCGCCGGCCCGTGTGTTAGGTTCGGGCCGCGGGCCGAGAGGCGCTGCGACGGATGGATATCCGCCACGCTCGGGCCGCCTCACGGAACAAGGGCGCCTCCGACGCGGAGGACGAACCGATGCGCGACCTCACCGCCTTCATCGCCGGCCTGCCCAAGGTCGAGCTGCACGTGCACCACGTGGGCTCGGCGACGCCGGAGACGGTGGCCCGCCTGGCCGAGCGCCACGCCGGCGACACCCCGGTCCCGGCCGACCCGCAGCTGCTGGCCGAGTACTTCACGTTCACCGACTTCGCGCACTTCATCGAGGTGTACCTGTCGGTCGTCGACCTGATCCGCGACGCCGAGGACGTGGCCACGCTGACGTACGACATCGGCGCGGGCCTCGCCGCCCAGTCGGTCCGTTACGCGGAGCTGACCCTGACGCCGTACTCCTCGATCCATCGGGGCATCGCCGCCGAGGCCTTCTGCGAGGCGGTCGAGGACGCCCGCGCGCGGGTGGCCCGCGACCACGGCACCGAGCTGCGCTGGTGCTTCGACATCCCGGGCGAGGCCGGCATCCCGTCGGCCGACATCACCCTGGAGGCGGCGCTCAAGCAGCGCCCCGAGGGCCTGGTCAGCTTCGGCCTGGGCGGCCCGGAGCGCGGCGTCCCGCGCGAGTGGTTCGCCCCGCACTTCGCCGCGGCCCGGGCCGCCGGCCTGCGCAGCGCCCCGCACGCCGGCGAGTCGACCGGCCCGGAGACGATCTGGGACGCCCTGCGCCACCTCGGCGCCGAGCGCATCGGCCACGGCATCGCCGCCGCCCAGGACCCCGCGCTGCTGGCCCACCTGCGCGAGCAGGACATCGCGCTGGAGGTCTGCCCGACGTCGAACGTCTGCACCCGCTCGGTGCCGTCGCTGGCCGAGCACCCGCTGGCGGCCCTCGTCGCGGCGGGTGTGCCGGTCACCATCAACTCCGACGACCCGCCGATGTTCTCCACGACGCTCAACCAGGAGTACGCCGTGGCCGCGCAGCTGCTGGGCCTGGACGAGTCCGGGGTCGCGGACCTCGCCCGTCAGGGGGTGCGCTACTCGTTCCTGGACGAGCCGCGCAAGGCCGCCCTGCTGGCCGAGATCGACGCCTACACGGAGGCGGCGGCGAAGTAGGTCCGGCGCGGCGGCGGTACCGTACCGGCATGCCGCTCGCTCTGGTGTACGAGACCCACGCGACCACCGTCGACAACGAGCAGGGGATCGCCACCGGCTGGCTGCCCGGCGAGCTGTCCGAGGCCGGGCTGGCGCAGGCCGCCGAGCTGGGGCAGCGGCGGCGCGACGACGGCATCGAGGTGGTGTTCGCCTCCGATCTGGCCCGGGCGGTACAGACGGCGGATATCGCCTTTCGCGGCAGCGGCATCCCGGTGCGCCTCGACCGGCGGCTGCGGGAGTGCGACTACGGCGAGCTCAACGGCTGCCGGGTCGAGCGGCTGGCGCAGGAGCGCCCGCTCCGCCTCACCGAGCCGTTCCCCGGCGGCCAGAGCTACGCCGACGTGGTGGCCGCGACGGCCGAGTTCCTGGGCGACCTGACCCGCGCCTTCTCCGGGCAGCGGGTCCTCGTCATCGCGCACTCCGCCAACCGCTGGGCCCTCGACCACCTGCTGCACGGCGCGGACCTGGCCGAACTGGTGACGGCGCCGTTCGACTGGCGACCGGGCTGGGAGTACGAGGTGGCCTGAGGCCGACCACTGCGGTCCCGCCCTGATCCGTGAACGCCGGATCAACGGATGGACGTTGAGGGTTGCTTATGTATGAATATCGAGCTTCGCTTCTTGCCGGGGGTGCGGTGCGATCGTAGGGCCGTCAGCCACTACTTCGTCGGCATGTACCCGGCCTCCTACGGCGCGGGGCTGTGCTACGTCGCGGCCACGTCGTTCGGGAACGTGACGGGCACGCACATCACCTTCAGCCCGGCGACCGCCGCGCTCTACGGGCCGGCGCCGGTCAACGGGACCGCGTACCGGGTCACCGTCTACGCCATCAACGACACCGGCGACGGCTACCTCGGCGCCCGATGGGATCAGGGTCATATGTTTTTGACAATGGTTGTCATCACCAGCGAGGATGAGGCCCATGCGGGGGTGGTGGGCGGCGGTGGCGCTGGTGGCGGCGCTGGCCGGGTGTGCCGGGCCCGCCGAGCGGGACGACGGCCGGGTTCAGGTCGTCGCCGCCTTCTATCCGCTGCAGTTCGTCAGCGAGCAGGTCGGCGGCGACCGCGTGCGGGTGGAGAACCTCACCCGCGCCGGGGCCGAGCCGCACGACCTCGAGCTGCGCCCCAGCCAGCTGGCCGGGCTCGAGGACGCCGACCTCGTCGTCTACCTGCGCGGCTTCCAGCCCGCCGTGGACGAGGCGATCGACCTGCAGGACAAGGGCAAGGCCTTCGACGTGGCCGGGGTGCAGCCGCTGCGCGGAGCCGACCCGCACGTCTGGCTGGACCCGGTCCGGCTCGCGGCGATCGCGGACCGGGTGGCCGAGCGGCTGGCGGCCGCCGACCCGGACGCCGCCGGCGCGATCCGGGAGCGGGCGCGGACCCTCGCCACCCGGCTGGAGGAGCTCGACGGCGAGTTCCGCGACGGGCTGGCCGACTGCCGGCGACGCGAGGTCGTCACCAGTCATGAGGCGTTCGGCTACCTCACCGCCCGCTACGGGCTGACCCAGGTGGCGGTGACCGGGCTCAACCCGGACGAGGAGCCGGGGCCGCAGCAGGTGCGGGACGTGGCCAAGGTGGCCCGCGACCGCGGGGTCACCACGATCTTCTTCGAGTCGCTGGTCAGCCCGAAGCTGTCGGAGACGGTCGCGCGGGAGATCGGGGCGAAGGCCGCCGTGCTCGACCCGCTCGAGGGCGTGGAGGACGGCGAGACGTACTTCACGGTGATGCGGGCCAACCTGGCCGCGCTCCGCGACGCGCTGGGCTGCCGGTAGGTGCGGCGGCCACTGGCGACGGCTGCGGCCGCCGTGGTGCTGCTGCTGGCCGGGTGCACCAGCGGCGGGCCGATGACGGCGCGGCAGGTCTGGCCGGCCCCGAGCTTCGAGGATCACAGCAACCGCGACGGCACGTCGACGCCGGTGGCCGACCCGATCTACCCGGAGTACGGCAACCCCGCCCTCGACGTGCTGCACTACGACCTGGGGCTGAGCTGGGACCCGCAGTCGCGGGCGCTCACCGGCCGGGCCGCGATCCGGCTGCGGGCCGTGCTCGCGGTGCCGTCGATCCGGCTGGACTTCTCCCCGGCGTACACCCTGGGCGGCGCGACCGTCGATGACACCCCGGCGGCCGCCCGGCTGGACGGCGGGCATCTCGTCGTGGACCGGGCGCTGCCGGCGGGGGCGGTGGCCACGCTCGTCGTCGGGTACGCGGGGACGCCCGCCCCGGTGCCGATGCCCTCGCACCGCGCGGACATCGAGCCGCTCGGGCTGACCGTCACGAATGGCGGGGAGCTGTGGACGATGCAGGAGCCCTACGGGGCGTCGACCTGGTATCCGGCCAACGACCAGCCGTCGGACAAGGCGCTGTACGACATCGCGGTGACGGTGCCGGAGGGCTGGGCGGGGATCGCGAGCGGCACGCCGGCCGGGGTGCAGGGGCGCACCTTCCGTTACACGACGACCACGCCGGTGGCCGCCTACCTGACCACCCTCGCGGTCGGCCGGTACACGAAGACCGAGCTCACCGGGCCGCGCGGGCTGCCGGTGCAGCTGTGGACCCGCACCGGCGTCGACGACAGCGGGCGGCTCGCGGCGCTGCGGCGCGTCCCGGAGTACCTCCAGTGGCTCGAGGCTCGCTTCGGGCGCTATCCGTTCCCGAGCGCCGGGGTGGTGGTCGTGCCGTCGCGGTCGGCGATGGAGACCCAGCAGATGGTGACGATGGGCGGGGATGTGCTGCGCGACGCCGTGGCCGCGTCGAGCGTGCTGGTGCACGAGCTGGCGCACCAGTGGTTCGGCGACGCGGTGGGGCCGGCGACCTGGCAGGACGTGTGGCTCAACGAGGGCTGGGCCAGTTACGTCGAGCAGCTGTACAACGGCAAGGGCGACCCCGGCGCCATGGAGCGCTGGGAGCGCGGGGCCCGGTCCCAGGACGCGAGCCTGCGGGCCCGGCTCGGGCCGCCGGGGCACCCGCAGGCCGACAGCTTCGCGGAGGGCAACGTCTACGTCTGCCCGGCGCTGCTGCTGCACGAGCTGCATAAGGCGCTGGGCGACGCCGGCTTCTTCGCGCTCGGGCGGGCCTGGGCGGCGGCGAACGCCGGCACGGCCCGGGACCGGGCGGCGTTCACCGCGTTCGTGAACCGGCAGACCGGGCGGGACTTCACCGCCCTGATCGACGCCTGGCTGGACTCGCCGACGACCCCGTCCTGAATGCCTGCCCGTGCCGGGCCTATTCGTGCAGGCCGCCGGCCACGACGTGGATGAAGGCGGCTTGGACGTCGTCGGCGCTCGTGGCGTTGTCGATGTACGCCCCCACGGGCTTGGCCAGCGCGTCCTTGAGCCTGTCGGCGGCGTCCTGCCGGTTGAGCACCACGATGCTGACGGTGACCGGTCGCTGCGGGTCCTTGAGCGCGCTGAGCTTCTGCACCGTGTCGGCGACCTCGGCGGCGTTGGCGCTGTCCCGGCCGGCGTCGTCGGTGAGGATGAGGACCTGGTTGAACATGTCGTCGTGCCAGTCGTCGCGGACCGACTGGTAGCCGGCGACGATCGCGTCGAGCAGGCCCTGGCCGGCCCGGTGCGAGGTGAGCGCGTTGACCGAGCGGGTGAAGGCGGCCCGGGAGGTCTCGTCGAGCCGGTCGGTGGGCAGCAGCTTGCGGTACCCGCCGGTCTGGCCGGGGCTGATCTCCCACAGGCCGAGCCGGGAGCCGACCGGCATGAGGTCCCCGACGACCCGGCAGCCGGCCTTGAGCACGTCGATCGGCTGCTGCTTGTTGCCCGGGGGCGGGCCGGAGCTGGCCCCGGTGCCCGACCCGGCGATGTCGACGATGATGAGCAGGTTGCTGCGCCGGTCCTCGGGGTCCCAGGTGGCGAAGACGTGCTGCACGTGGTGCGGTGCGAGGACCGGGAATGGCTCGGCGGTGGGCTCGGGCAGCTTGGTGGCGCCGCCGACGGGCGGCCGGGTCTGGCCGGGGCCGCGCAGGCCGGCGGCGTTGATCGCCTGGCGGCCGTCGGTGCTGGCGAAGGCGGCGAAGAGCCGCTGGAGCGCCGCGACCCGCCCCGGGTCGCGGGCGGCGGCGGCCGAGGGGAACCAGCTGTACCGCAGCAGCGCCGTGTGGTCGGCCGCGGCGAGGTAGACGCGGCCGGCCGGGGCGAGGTCCATGGTCGGCAGGAGCGCGTACTCGGGCACGAGGCCGACCTCGCCGGCGGTCTCCGGGGTGGCGGCCAGGTTGTGGTTGACGGTGCGGGTCACCGCGAGGGTGGTGTTGAGCGCGAGCGAGGAGGCGTCCATGCCGCGCTTGAGCCAGACGGCCTCGCCGACCGCGCCGGCCGCGACCAGCCCGTCGCCGGACAGCGCGGGGTCGCGGACCACGAGGCGGACCCCGGTGTTCTTGTTGATGAGCAGGTCGGACAGGGCGAGCCAGCCGTTGCCCTGCGCCTTGATCCTCTCGGCGGTGGGCTGGTCGGTGACCATGAGGATCGGGCTGGTGGCCAGGGTGGCGCCGGCGGAGGTGTCGCGCTGCTCCACGCTGTCCTTGCCGGTCGGCACCAGGAGGCCGGGCGGGGCGAGGCCGGCCCACGAGGCGTCGTCGGGGATCCACACGTCGGCGTTCAGCTGGCTGAGCTGGCCGGCCGCCGGGCGCCCGTCGGCGGTGGTGGTGTCGACCAGGATGCAGTCGGGGCCGGAGCGCAGGGTGCGGGCGGCGGCGGAGACGACGGTGGAGAACGAGGACGCCGTGATGACGCGCAGGGTGGTGGGGCAGTCCGTGCCGGCCTCGACGCTGCCGCCGCGGTCGTGCCACACGTACCAGCCGGCGCCGGCCACGAGGCCGACGGCGAGCAGGAGTAGGAGCCCGCGCAGGGCCGCCCCGGCGGTGCGGGCTCCCGCCTGCTGATGCTTGCCCATGTGCTGCACCGTCCCGCGCGCTGAGGTGGGATGACGTGCGATGACCGCGGGCAAGTATGCCATCGAGCATGACGGACTCCGTCGGTCGTCCACCGGTCGGCGGCGATCATCGGCCGTTCAGATGATGCATTCCCACTTCAGGCGATCACGGGTGCGGACGGTGACGCCGCCGACACAAATGCGTCTGCAGGCGCATGGCAGCCCATGGGTGAACGGCGATGAAAGATCATCCACTGTGGACGAAGTGAACACCCGGCGAACTGCGGGTTTAATGCCGGTGCTTGCGGTGAGGGGGCAGAATCGGGGCGTGAAGCGGACCGGTCCACTGATCGTCTTGGTGCTCGTCCTGGTGATCGTCGGCGCCGTCGCCGGCCATCTGCTGGGCCGCCGCTCGGAGGGCGGCGGGGGCGACGTCACCGAGGTCAGCGCGCTCATCGGCTCCGAGAAGGAGCGGTACTTCGCCGACCCCGAGGTCAAGAAGGCCCTCGCCCGGCACGGCTGGAAGGTGCGGGCCGACCCGGCCGGCTCCCGGCAGATGCCGACCCGGCTGCCCGGTTACGACTTCGCCTTCCCGGCCGGCACCTCGGCCGCCGACGAGATCCGCCGGCACGGCACGTTGGCCGGCGACAACGTCGTGGTCTTCTCCTCGCCGCTGGCCGTCGCCACCTCGACGCCGATCGTCGACCTGCTGCAGCGCGCGAAGCTCGCCGACCGCGACGCCGCCGGGGTGTGGCGGCTGGACCTCAAGGCTCTCGCCGACGCCAACCGGCGCAACCTCAAGTGGACCGACATCCCGGGCAACACGACCCGGCCCGTGGCGCAGAACGTCCTCGTCGCCACCACCCGCCCGGACGACTCCAACTCGGCCGCGATGTTCGCCGTGCTGCTCGACCAGGCCACCGGCGGCAACCTCGACGCCGTCGCCAAGCTCTTCACCGACCAGGGCGCGGTGGACACCACCAGCGAGGAGCCGTTCGAGGCCTACCTGCGCAGCGGGGGCAACTCGGCGCCGATGGTGCTCGTCTACGAGGCCCAGTTCGTCGACCACGCGGTCAACGACGGGCTCGGCAGCGGGCAGACGCTGGTGTACCCCGCGCCGACCCTCGTGTGCCAGCACACCATCGTGCCGCTGACCCAGCACGGGGTGGAGGTCGCCAAGCTGCTGGCCACGGACCCCGAGCTGCAGAAGCTCGCGGCCAGGCACGGCTTCCGCACCGCCGACGCCGGCCTGACCGCCCC
Organism: Dactylosporangium sp. NPDC051485; assembly: GCF_040682015.1. Classification (NCBI taxonomy): domain Bacteria; kingdom Bacillati; phylum Actinomycetota; class Actinomycetes; order Micromonosporales; family Micromonosporaceae; genus Dactylosporangium; species Dactylosporangium sp. NPDC051485. The sequence goes on along the minus strand of NZ_JBFAZW010000014.1, from coordinate 44,005 downwards.
GATCTTCCAGGGCGTCCGCCCGGGCGACGCGCCGCTGCCGACCACGTTCGCCGGCGCGGTCGCCGATCCCGGCTACGACGCCGAGCACTCGCTGCTTGCCAAGCTTCACGAGAGGATGTCATGAGAGCGGTACGGAGCGCAGCCTTCGGTTCAGGCCGGCGCCACGGCGCCAGGTTCGGCGCGGCGCTCGTGGCCGCCGCGCTGCTGTTGGGGGCGTGCACCGGCGGCAAGGGGAGCGGGAAAAGCGCCGAGCCCGCCGAGAGCGAGGGACCGTACCTCAAGGGCTCCGGCACCCTGCGGGTGCTCGCCAGCAGCGAGCTGGCCGACCTGCAGCCGGTGCTGGGCGACCTGCGCCAGGCCACCGGAGTCGAGGTGAAGCTGCAGGCCACGGGCACCCTCGACGGCGTCGAGAACGTGGTGTCGGGCAACGCCGCCAAGTCCTACGACGCGATCTGGTTCGCCTCCAACCGGTACCTCCAGCTGCACCCGGACGCCGGGGACAAGATCGGCACCGCGACCAAGGTGGCCACCTCCCCGGTCGTGCTCGGCATCCGCCAGTCGGTCGCGGCCAAGCTGGGCTGGACCGAGCACCGCCCGACCTGGAGCGAGATCGCCGTCGCGGCCGGCGAGCACAAGTTCACCTACGGCATGACCAACCCGGCCAGCTCCAACTCCGGCTTCTCCGCGCTCGTCGGCGTCGCCGCCGCCCTGGCCGGCACCGGCGCGGCGCTCACCGCCGAGCAGATCGCCCCGCTGACCCCGCGGCTGCGGGACTTCTTCGCCGGGCAGCGCCTCACGTCCGGCTCGTCGGGCTGGCTCGCCGACTCCTTCACCAAGAACGCCGTGGAGAAGAACGACCACGCCGTGGACGGCCTGGTCAACTACGAGTCGGTGATCCTGTCGCTCAACGCCTCCGGCAAGCTGCCCGAGCCGCTGAGCGTGATCTACCCGTCCGACGGCGTGATCACCGCCGACTACCCGCTCACCCTGCTCGCCGGCGTCTCCGAGCAGACCAAGAACAACTACGCCGCGGTCGTGGACTACCTGCGCCGCCCGAGCGTCCAGCGCAAGATCATGTCGGCGACCTGGCGCCGCCCCGCGGTCCCCGGCGTGCAGCTCGCCGCCCAGTTCGGCCCGAAGGACGCCAACCTGCCCGAGCTGCCGTTCCCGGGCAAGCTCGAGGCCGCCAACGCGCTCATCGGCGCCTTCGGCGACGACCTGCGCAAGCCCGGCCGCACCATCTACGTGCTCGACCTGTCCGGCTCGATGAAGGGCGGGCGCCTGCAGGGCCTGAAGACCGCCCTGATCGGCCTGACCGGCGCCGACACGAGCCTGTCCGGGCAGTTCACCCGCTTCAACGGTCGCGAGCAGGTGGTCCTGGTGCCCTTCAGCACCAAGCCCGGCCAGGTCCGCCGCTTCGACCTGCCCGACGGCAACATCCAGCCCACGCTCGAGCAGATCCGGGCGTACGCCGACGGGCTCGCGGCCGGCGGTGACACGGCCATCTACGACGCCCTGTTCGTCGCCTACGACCAGGCGGCCGCCCTGGCCAAGGAGGACCCGGACCGGTTCACGTCGATCGTCCTGCTGACCGACGGCGAGCTGACCGCCGGCGCCAACCTGCTCGCGTTCCAGGCCCGGCTGCCGCAGCTGCCCAAGGTGCCGGTCTTCACCATCCTGTTCGGCGAGGGCAACGTCCAGCAGATGCAGCAGATCGCCGACCTGACCGGCGGCAAGTCCTTCGACGCCCGCACCGGCGCCCTGCCCGCGGCGTTCAAGGAGATCCGCGGATATCAGTAGGCCCGTGATCCCTTTCTACGAACTGTTCAAGCGTCGGCGGTAGAGAAGTGCGGGTGGTTGGGGGTACACCTGCGGTATGACCGAACTCTCCCTCGACGACTACGTGGTCGAGGACGACGATGACGACGACCCGGTGCTGCTGCGCAAGGACGGGCGGCCGGTCGACACCTGGCGGGAGGATTATCCGTACGACGAGCGGATGACCCGCGCCGAGTACGACCGCACCAAGCGGCTGCTGCAGATCGAGCTGCTCAAGCTGCAGAACACGGTCAAGGACCGGGGCGAGCGGCTCGTCGTGCTGTTCGAGGGGCGGGACGCGGCCGGCAAGGGCGGGACCATCAAGCGGTTCATGGAGCACCTGAACCCGCGCGGCGCCCGGGTCGTCGCGCTGGAGAAGCCCAGCGAGCGGGAGGCGACGCAGTGGTACTTCCAGCGCTACGTCCACCACTTGCCGGCCGCCGGCGAGATCGTCCTGTTCGACCGGTCCTGGTATAACCGGGCCGGCGTCGAGCGGGTCATGGGGTTCTGCAGCCGCGCCGAGTACCTCGAGTTCATGCGCCAGGCCCCGGAGCTCGAGCGGATGCTGGTGCGCTCCGGCATCAGGCTGGTCAAGTTCTGGTTCTCGGTGTCGCGCAACGAGCAGCACACCCGCTTCCTGATCCGGCAGGTCGACCCGGTGCGGCAGTGGAAGCTGTCCCCGATGGACCTCGCCTCGCTGGACAAGTGGGACGAGTACACCGAGGCCAAGGAGGCGATGTTCTTCTACACGGACACCGCCGACGCCCCGTGGACCGTGGTCAAGAGCAACGACAAGAAGCGCGCCCGGCTCGAGGCCATGCGGCACGTGCTGAGCCGGTTCGACTACGAGGGCAAGGACTTCACCCTGGTCGGCACCCCGGACCCCCTGATCATCGGCCCCGCCGCCCTGGCCGACGACTCCATCGACGACGCCCCGAGGCTCTGACCGATTACTGGCGATTCCCTCGGAAAATCGCAGGATTCTGCGTCGTGAGCGTTTTAGAGCTGATAAGTGCACCCGACGTATCGGCACCCGGGGCGGGAAGTGCCCAGTTGGCGGCCGAGGTTAGGTAATGACACGCCGAATGGTTGAGTAATTCAGGCACGTATCCGATCGTGAGCGGTGTGTATTCCCGTCGTAGGGTGGACCCCGTGCCGGAAGCTGGTGCGGAGCGTTGTGTCGGGTCGGCGTTGTTCGGCAAACATGTCAGTCTCGTCTATGACGCCGACGAGGAGTTCCGCGACCTGCTGACCGGCTTCGCCGCGCGGGCCGTTGCCGCAGGTCACCGCGTCGTCCTCTTCCTCGATGCGGACTCCGCCGACCTCGGCCGGGCGCTCGCCGCCGCCTTGCCGGACGCCGCGCCCGGGCAGTTCACCGCCCTGCGCTACCGCTCGCGCGCCGGTCTGGCCGGTGCCGATGGCGGAACCAGTCAGACCGGTGCGGCGACGTTCGGCGAGGGACTCTTCGGCGTGCAGGAGCTGCTGGCCGCGTTCACGCGGCTGCGCGACGAGGCGTTCGCCGCCGGGTACTCGGGGATCTCCCTCGCCGTGCAGATGCTCTGGACGCAGCGGGCCGGGTTCACGCCGACGGACCTGCTCGCGTACGAGACCCGGGTGAACCGCTTCTTCGGCGACCCGCGGGTCACCGGCCTGTGCCTGTACGACGGCCGCCACTTCGCCAAGGAACTGCTCGCCCGCATCGGCGCCGTGCACCCCGGCCCGTTGCTGCGCTTCACGCTCGGCGGCTGGGGCGCCCACCTGCGTCTCACCGGCCAGCTCGACGCCTCCAACGTCGGCTCGCTGCCGTCGATCCTCGACCTGGTCGCCGAGGCCGACTCGGTCGTGCTGCTCGACGCCAGCGAGCTGGAGTTCGTCGACGCCGCCGGGGCGGGCACCATCGTGCGGTTCGCCGCCTCCCGCCCCCACCGCCACACGGTCGTGCGCTGCGCCCGCGGGGTCCGCCAGGCGCTGCAGCTGGTCGGCGCCGAGGCCGTGCCCAGCCTGGTGCTTCGCGACGGCGTCGCCGGGGTATGACGGCTCCGTGCAGCCAGCCGACCCCGCACAGCCGGTAGACCCCAGCCTCCTGCAGGCCGCCGCCATCCGCGGCGTCGCAACGTCCTACGAGGCCGCCGGCCACCGCCGCGTCGACATCGACCCGGACGTGGTCCGCGACGTGATGGCCCTGCTCGAGCCGGACGCCCTGCCGCCGGTGCCGCGCACGTGGGGGTGGATGCTGCAGCTGTACGGCGTCCGCTCCGCCGCCTCCTGGGGCGTCGGGGACTTCGCCGACCTCGCCGCGTTCACGAGGTGGGCGGCCGCCACCGGCGCCGGGGCCGTCCTGGTCAACCCGCTGCACGCGGTGGCGCCGGTCGACCCGATGCCGGCCTCGCCGTACTCCCCGTCGTCGCGCCGCTTCGTCAACCCGCTCTACCTGCGGGTCGAGGACCTGCCCGAGCACGCCGCGGCCCCGCCCGAGCTCAAGGCTCGGGTCGACGCGCTGCGCCCACCAGCGGGCGCCCCGACGGACCTCGTCGACTACGACGCGGTCTGGCGGGCCAAGCGCGCCGCGCTGGAGCTGCTGTTCATCCCGGACCTGGCCGACGTCGAGCCGGCGCTGCGGGACTTTGCCACCTACACCGCCCTCGCCGAGGCGCACGGCGTCGACTGGCGGCGGTGGCCGGTGGAGCTCAGGAGGCCGGGGGCCGCCGCGTACGAGGCGGCCGACGCGACGCGGGTCGCCTTCCACGTGTGGCTGCAGCGGCGCTGCGCGCAGCAGCTCGCCGCGGCCAACGCCGCCGCGGCCGGGATGAGCGTGGGGATCGTGCACGACCTGGCCGTGGGCATCGACCCCGGCGGGGCCGACGCCTGGACGCTGCAGGACGTCATCGCGCAGGGGGCCCGGGTCGGCGCCCCGCCCGACGCGTTCAACCAGCAGGGGCAGGACTGGGGGCTGGCCACCTGGCGGCCCGACCGGCTCGCCGCCACCGGCTACGCCGCCTACCGCGACCTGCTGCGCGGCATCCTCGCCCACGCGGGCGGGCTGCGGGTCGACCACGTCGCCGGGCTCTGGCGGCTGTGGTGGATCCCGCCCGGCCGGGGCGCCGCCGGGGGCGCGTACGTGCACTACGACGCGGCCGCCATGCTCGGCGTGCTGGTCGAGGAGGCCCGCCGGGCCGGCGCCGTGGTCGTCGGCGAGGACCTCGGCACCGTCGAGCCGGTCGTCACCCGCAGCCTGCAGGAGCGCAACATCCTCGGCTCGGCCGTGCTGTGGTTCACCCGCGACGACGACGGCGCCTTCGTCCCGCCCGAGCGGTGGCCGGCCAACGCCATGGCCTCCATCTCCACCCACGACCTGCCCACCGCCGCCGGCTTCCTCACCGGCGAGCACGTCCGGGCCAGGGACGCGGCCGGCGTGCTGACCCGGCCGGTCGCCGAGGAGCGCAAGGCCGCCGACGCCGACCGGGCCGCCCTCCTCGCGCTCCTGCCGCAGGACGAGGACCCGGTCGTCGCCATGCACCGGCTGCTGGCCCGTAGCCCTTGCCGGGTCCTGCTCGCCTCGCCCTACGACGTGCTCGGCGAGGTCCGCCAGCCCAACCTGCCCGGGACGTCCGAGCAGTACCCGAACTGGCGGATCCCGCTGCCGCTGCCCCTCGAGGAGCTCACCGGGGACCCGCGGATGCACGCGATCGCGGAGATCTTCAACGCGGCGGGGTGACGTCCCCGCGCGGCGCCGTCTTCACGAGGCGACCCCGATGATCTGGCGGACGGTCTCCGGGCGGTCCACCAGGCCGAGCATGTGGTGGGCCACGTCGGCGCGCGGGATGGAGAAGCCGCCGCGGATGTTGCGCCCGAACGCCTCCCGGTAGCGGCCCGTGCCCGGCTTGTCGGTGAACATCGGCGGCCGGGAGATCGACCAGTCCAGGTCGCTGCCGCGCACCACGTCCTCCATGCGGGCCAGGTCGGCGTAGTGGGCGCGGAATTTCGTGCGGGCGAAGGGCACCCCGAGGTGGCGCATGAAGAACCCGTCGCCGGGATCGTGCCTGGGCGGGGTGGGCCGCTGTGGCGAGGGCACGGTGCCGATCGGGGCGGCGCTGAGCACCACCAGCCGGTGCGCCCCGGCCGTGCGCATCGCGGCCACGACCGCGCGGGTGCCGCGCTCGGCCACGCCCTCCTCGTGCGCGCTGGTGGCGCCGAGGGCGGACAGCACGGCGCCGGCGCCGGCCACCGCCTCGCGCAGCGCCCCGGCGTCCGGGCTGGCCAGGTCCACGGCGACGATCCGCACCCGGTTCCCGAGCCCGTCGAGCTTGCGCGGGTTGCGCACGACAGCGGTGACGTCGTGCCCGGCCGCGACGGCCTGGTCGAGGATGTGCCGCCCGGTTCCCCCGGAGGCGGCGACGACGGTGAGCTCCACGACTGACTCCTCTGTGATCGATAACCTATCTGCCTCCGATAATACGAAGTTCATATTAGATCGCCAAACGAAGGGCGCCGCCCCGGGCCGGGACGGCGCCTTCGGTACGGTCAGACCGCCTGGTACTGCAGGGCGCGCAGCAGGTTGTCCGCGCCCTCCTTGTCCAGCGCCGGGAAGGACAGCCGCAGGCCCTCCCCGTTCGTGCCGAGGGCGAGGGTCACCGTGGCGGTGACGCCCCGCTTGGCCTCGGCGACCCGGATCACGTAGCGGGGGATGTCGGCCACCGCGTTCATCGTCGGACGGCCGGTGAGCCAGTGGGCCTCGAGGATCAGCAGCCGCTCGTTGGTGAGCAGGATGTAGAACGCCTTCTTCTGCTGGTACATCATCATGCTGCCGCCGGACAGGATCGCCGACGCGGCCGCCATGGCCACGTTGCGTCCCACGTTGGCCTTGCCGACCCGGCACCGCCCGGTCGCCAGGGCCCGCTCGCCCGGACCCATCAGCGGCGCCGCGTTGGTGATGGTCATGTCGTGAAGCTTCTGCCGCACGTACTCTCCCCGTGAGGGACCCGCCATATCGCGGGTGATGAATGATGGCACGCGCACGCTACGGTCGAAGGCCGGTGCGGGACATGGCCGATCAGCCGACTGTGCCATCGTCCGGGCGGCCGGAGTTCGGCGGGATCTCCTGCAGCAGCCAGGTGTTGCCGTCCGGGTCGGCGAAGGGCACGTAGAGGATGCCGCCCATGTCCTGCACCTCGCCCGCGTCCACGCCCTTGCCCAGCAGGATTTCCCGGGCCCGGCGCACGTCGCCGACGACCAGGTGCAGCCCCCGCAGCGTGCCCGGCGGCAGGTCCAGCCCAGGCAGGTCCCTGTAGAGCAGGATCGAGCAGGCCGAGCCGGGCGGGGTCAGCTGCGTGACCCGCGGCCCGCCGCCCGGCCGCACGTCGTGGTCGAGGCGGAAGCCGAGCTTGTCCGCATAGAAGGCCAAGGCGGCGTCGACGTCCTTGACCGGCACCGGCACCAGCTCCAGCCGCATGGGGAGGTGCTGCCCGGCCAGGTAGGCGTCCAGCGCGGCGTAGCCGGCGTCCATGCCCTCCCGCATCCCGCTGGCCAGGGCGGTCTCGCGGGCGGCCGGGGAGGCGTAGGCGATGTGCGTGGTGATCCGGGTCCGGCCGCCGAGGTCGTCGAAGGTCACCGTGTTGCGGGTGGCCGGCCAGTCGCCGCTCCACGCCTCGGTGCTGACCAGCCGCTCGGGCCGCAGCACCTCCTCGAACGTCCCGCCGATGCTCAGCTCGCCGCCGTCGGCGTCGCGCCACACGTAATGGAGCGCGCCGCCGGGCCGCAGGTCGATCTCGCAGACCGTCATGGTCCAGCCGGGCGGCCCGACCATCCAGTTGGGGAGGTGCTCCGGGCTGGTGTGCACGTCGAACACCAGCTCCCGGGGCGCGGCCACGACCCGGGTGATGCGCACCCCGGCCTCGCCGTCCAGCTCGAACCCGGTCACGCCCAGATCGTCACGCATCACGCGGCTCCTCGATGTCGTCCTGTACGAACTGCAGGTAGGCGTCCAGGCGGGCGTAGCTTTCGTCCCAGAAGCGGCGGTAGCGCTCGGCGAACGCGGCGACCTCCCGCAGCGGCCCGGGCTCGAGCCGGCAGGGCCGCCACTGCGCCTCCCGCCCGCGCGAGATCAGCCCGGCCTGTTCCAGCACGCGCAGGTGCTTGGAGATCGCCGGCCCGCTCATCGCGAAGGGCGCCGACAGCTCCTTGACCGTCGCCTCGCCGTCGCTGAGCCGCGCGAGTATCGCCCGCCGCGTCGGGTCCGCCAGCGCCGCGAAGGTGGCGCTGAGCCTGTCCTCGTCCATGGCCTACCTAACCAATTGGTTACCTAACCTCTTGGTTACTTAAGCAGCGCCGGTACGGCACGTCAAGCGGGTCACAGGATCGCGGCGGACTCCGCGGGCAGCGTGAGCAGGTCCGACTGCAGCACGACGGCGTCGTCGGTGGCGAAGATGACGCGCTCGGCCCGCAGGGGCACCGTGCGGGGCACCTGCGTCAGGTTGGCCACCACCGTCCGCGAGCCGCGCCGGACGACCAGGACGCCGTCGTCGTGGATCACGTGCACCCGGTCCAGCCGCGGGTCGGACAGGCCCGGCAGGGTCTTGCGCAGCGCGATCAGCCGCCGGTAGAGGGCCAGCACGTCCTGGTCCAGCGCCGCCCAGTCCAGGTGCGAGCGGACGAAGGTCTCCGGGTCCTGCGGGTCCGGCACGTCGCCCGGCGGCCAGCCGTGGGCGGCGAACTCCTCGCGCCGGCCCTTGCCCACCGCGGCGGCCAGGGCCGGCTCCGGGTGGCTGGTGAAGAACTGCCACGGGGTGCGGGCCGCGAACTCCTCGCCCATGAAGAGCATCGGCGTGAACGGGGAGGTCAGCAGGAGCGTGGCGCCGACCCGCAGCAGGCCGGGGGAGAGGGTCGCGGTCAGCCGGTCGCCGGTGGCGCGGTTGCCGACCTGGTCGTGGTTCTGCAGGCAGACCACGAAGCGGTGCCCCGGGATGCGGGCCCGGTCGATCGGGCGGCCGTGCACCCGGCGGCGGAACGAGGACCAGGTGCCGGCGTGGAAGAACGCCTCCTGCCACACCTTGGCGAAGCACTCCGGGGAGCCGAAGTCGCCGTAGTACCCCTGCCGCTCCCCGGTCAGCATGGCGTGCAGCGCGTGGTGGACGTCGTCGTCCCACTGGGCCTGCAGGCCGTAGCCGCCGGCCTCGCGGGCGGTGACCAGCTTGGCGTCGTTGAGGTCGGACTCGGCGATGAGCGACAGCGGCCGGCCGACCGCGCAGGCCAGGGCGTCGACCTCGGCGGCGAGCTCCTCCAGCAGGTGGGTCGCGCCGCGGTCGACCAGGGCGTGCACGGCGTCCAGGCGCAGGCCGTCGGCGTGGTAGTCGCGCAGCCACTGCAGGGCGCTGTCGATGATGCACCGGCGCACCTCGCCGCTGTCGGCCTCGTCCAGGTTGAGCGAGCGGCCCCAGGTGTTCGCGCCGGTCGAGAGGTACGGGCCGAACTGCGGGGGGTAGGCGCCCGACGGGCCGAAGTGGTTGTAGACGGCGTCGATGACGACCCCGAGGCCCTCGCGGTGGGCGGCGTCGATGAAGCGCTTCAGCCCGTCGGGACCGCCGTAGCTCTCCTGCACCGCGTGCCAGCCGACGCCGTCGTAGCCCCAGTTGTACTCCCCGTTGAAGGCGTTCACCGGCAGCAGCTCGACGAGGTCGATGCCCAGCTCGCGCAGGTACGGCAGCCGCTCGATCGCCCCGTCGAACGTCCCGGACGGCGTGAACGTGCCGACGTGCAGCTCGTAGAGCACGCTGCCGGCCAGCTGCCGCCCGGTCCAGCCGGCGTCGCCCCACGCGAAGCGGTCGTGCTCGTAGACCCGGCTGCGCCCGTGCACCCCGCCCGGCTGCCAGCGCGAGCGCGGGTCGGGCAGCACCCGCTCGTCGTCGTCCAGCGCGAATCCGTAGTCGGTGCCGTGGCCGGCGCCGGGATCCTCGGCCGTCCACCACTGCCCGTCGCCGGTCATGGGGATGGTTTCGGTACCGCTGTGCAGCACCACCCGCCGCGCCGCCGGCGCCCACACCCGAAACTCCATGTCAGCCCTTCATCAGTAGCGCGACGGGATACGTGGCGAGCAGGTCGCCGACGGCCGGGGAGGAGGCCGGCCGCCCGGTCAGCGCGTCGACCCAGTCCCCGCCCGGCAGCTTCAGCTCGGTGTCGCCCCACCCGCCGCGCCCGGCCAGGCCGACCGGCAGGCGGGTGGCGATGCTCAGCGCGCCGCCGCGGTCGAAGGCGACCACGTGCCGCTCGGCGGCGCCGGCCGCCGGCACGGGGCGGTAGCCGGTGAACAGCTCCGGGCGGTCCCGCCGCAGCCGCAGCGCCCGGCTCACCACCAGCAGCTTGGCCGCGCCGGAGGAGTCCACCGGGGGCAGGGGGAGCCGGGCCGCGACGGCGGCGTCGAGCGCCGCGAGCAGGTCGCGGCGCTCGGCGAAGTCGACCGGGCGGCGGTTGTCGGGATCGACGAGGGAGTTCTCCCACAGTTCGGTGCCCTGGTACACGTCCGGCACGCCCGGCATGGTCAGCTGGACCAGCTTCTGGCCCAGCGCGTTGCTCCAGCCGAACGGGGTGATCCGGGACGCGAAGTCGCGCACCTCGGCCCGCAGGCCGCCGTCGGTGAAGACCCGGGCCAGCACGGCCCGCACGGCGGACTCGAATGCCTCGTCGGGCGCGTCCCACGACGTCGAGCGGTTCGCCTCGCGGGCGGCCTTCTCGAAGTACCGCCGCAGCCGCTCTTCCCCGATGGGCCAGGCGCCCACGATCGTCTGCCAGAAGAGGTCCTCGAAGGAGGGGTCGGGCAGCGGGGCGATCTCGCGCCAGCCCCGCTGGACGGCGGCCCACTCGGCGGGGACCTCGCTCAGCACCGCCAGGCGCGCCCGCACGTCCTCGCCCCGCTTGGTGTCGTGCGTGGACAACGTCGTCATGCCGGCCGGCCAGTCGCGCTGGCGGGCCGCGGCGGCCGCGTGGAACTCCTCGACGTCGACGCCGCGGCGGGACGGGTCGCCGCCGACCTCGTTGAGGGCGATGAAGCCGTTCCAGCGGTACATCGCCGTGTCCTCGACGCCCTTGGCCATCACGGCGCCGGTGAGCTGCTGGAACCTCGCGCAGACCTCGTCGCCGGGGTCGGTGAGCCGCGGCAGGAGCCGCTCGAGGTCCTCGGTGAGGTCGGGCCGCTGCTCGCGGGTCCTGGCGACCGCCTCGTCGAGATCGTTGCCGCCGTACGGGAGATACGTCCGATACACGCGGAAGTTTGCCGCGAGCTGGGACAGCACCGGCAGATCGGCCTCCCGGCCCGTGATGCGGGTCAGGCGGTGGAGTTCGGCGCGGAAGAGGCGGCTCGTGGCGTCCAGCTTCTGGGTGTGGGCCTCGGCCTGCCACGAGGGGTCGGACACTTCCGGTTCGATGAACAGCCCGCACACCTCGGCCAGCGCGTCGTAGCCCGTGGTCCCGTCGACGGGCCACTGCGGGGGCAGCGGCTCGCCGGGCTCCAGGATCTTCTCGACCACCAGCCAGACGCCGGGGGCGTGCGCGCGCAGCCGGGCCAGGTACTCGCCGGGGTCGCGCAGGCCGTCGGGGTGGTCGACCCGGATGCCGTCGGCGAGGCCCTCGCGCACCCAGCGCAGGATCTCCGCGTGCGTGGCCGCGAAGACGGCCGGGTCCTCGACACGCACCCCGGCCAGCTCGGTGACGGCGAAGAAGCGCCGGTAGTTGAGCCGCTCGTTGCCCTCCCGCCAGTACACCAGGCGGTAGTGCTGCCGCTCGTGCACCTCCTGCGGGCTGCCCGCCCCGGTGCCCTCGGCGATGGGGAAGCGGTGCTCGTAGTACCGCAGCTCGCCGTCCTCGATCCGCAGGTCGTCCAGCGCCGCGGAGCCGAGGACGGGCACCACGACCGGTCCGGCCTCCCAGTCGATGTCGAACCAGCCGGCGTACCGGCTGGCACGGCCCTTGGCCAGGACGTCCCACCACATCGGGTTCGCGGCCGGCTGGAACAGGCCCATGTGGTTGGGCACGATGTCGACGACCAGCCCGAGGCCGTGCGCGCGCAGCGCCGCCACCAGCCGGTCCAGCCCCGCTGCGCCGCCCAGCCCCGGGTTCACCGCGCGCGGGTCGACCACGTCGTAGCCGTGCGGCGAGCCGGGCGTCGCGGTCAGCAGCGGGGCCGAGTAGCAGTGGCTCGCGCCGAGGTCGTGCAGGTACTGCGCCAGCCCGGCCGTCGCGTCGAGGTCGAAGTCCGGGCGCACCTGCACCCGGTAGGTGGTCCTCGGGACCGTCATACCGTGCGGTCCAGCACCACGAGGGAGCGGTCCGGGACCGTGATCGTGCCACCGGCGGTGTAGGAGACGCCGTCGCGGGCCGGTCCCGTCGCGGTGGCGATCACCAGCTCCCACTCCTTGCCGTACTCCTGCGGCGGCACCACGAACTCCAGCGGCTCGTGGTGGGCGTTGAAGCACAGCAGGAACGAGTCGTCGACGTGGCGCTCGCCGTGCGAGCCCCGCTCGGTGATGGACTCGCCGTTGACGAAGAGCATCAGCGCGCGGCCGAAGTTGTTGTCCCACTCCTCCCCGGTCATCAGCCGCCCGTCGGTGGCGAACCAGGCCACGTCCGGCAGCGGCGTGCCCTCGGTCCGGGCCACCGGCCGGCCGGTGAAGAACCGCCGGCGGCGGAAGACCCGGTGCCGCTCGCGGAACAGGGCCAGCCCGCGGGCGAAGGCGAGCAGCTGGTCGTCGACGTTCTCCCAGTCGATCCAGCTGATCTCGTTGTCCTGGCAGTAGGCGTTGTTGTTGCCCTGCTGCGTGCGGCCCAGCTCGTCGCCGGCGCAGATCATCGGCGTGCCCTGCGAGAGCATGAGCGTGGCGAGGAAGTTGCGCCGCTGCTTGGCCCGCAGCGAGTTGATCGCCGCGTCGTCGGTCGGCCCCTCCGCCCCGCAGTTCCAGGACCGGTTGTAGCTCTCCCCGTCCCGGTTCTCCTCGGTGTTGGCCTCGTTGTGCTTGTCGTTGTAGGAGACCAGGTCGTTGAGCGTGAAGCCGTCGTGGCAGGTGACGAAGTTGATGCTGGCGAAGGGGCGGCGCCCGTCGTCCTGGTAGAGGTCGGCCGAGCCGCAGATGCGCGAGGCGAACTCGCCCAGCGTGGCCGGCTCGCCGCGCCAGAAGTCGCGGACCGTGTCGCGGAAGCGGCCGTTCCACTCCGTCCACAGCGGCGGGAAGTTGCCCACCTGGTAGCCGCCGGGGCCGACGTCCCACGGCTCGGCGATGAGCTTCACCTGGTTGACGACCGGATCCTGCTGTACGACCTCGAAGAACGTGGACAGGCGGTCCACCTCGTAGAACTCCCGCGCCAGCGTGGAGGCGAGGTCGAAGCGGAAGCCGTCGACGCGCATCTGCGTGACCCAGTAGCGCAGGGAGTCCATCACCAGCTGCAGCGAGTGCGGGTTGCGCACGTTGAGGCTGTTGCCGGTGCCGGTGTAGTCGGTGTAGTGCCGGCTGTCCTCGTCCTCGAGCTTGTAGTAGTGGCCGTTGTCGATGCCGCGGAAGCTCAGCGTCGGGCCCAGGTGGTTGCCCTCGGCGGTGTGGTTGTAGACCACGTCGAGGATGACCTCGATGCCGGCCGCGTGCAGCGCCTTGACCATCCCGCGGAACTCCTGCACCTGCTGGCCGCGGTGCCGGCTGGCGTAGCCGTGGTAGGGGGCGAAGAACCCGATGGTGTTGTAGCCCCAGTAGTTCGACAGGCCCAGCTCCACCAGGCGCTGGTCGTGCACGAAGTGGTGCACCGGCAGCAGCTCCAGCGCCGTGATGCCGAGGCGCTTGAGGTGCTCGATGACGGCGGGGTGGCCGATGCCGGCGTACGTGCCGCGCAGCTCGTGCGGGATGTCGGGGTGGCGCATGGTCAGGCCGCGCACGTGGGCCTCGTAGACGACCGTGTGGTGGTAGGGCACCCGCGGGGCGGCGTCGTTGCCCCAGTCGAAGTACGGGTTCACCACCACGGCCTTGGGCATGAACTGCGCCGAGTCGGCCGTCGACATCCGTTCCGGGTCGTTGAAGTCGTAGCCGTACACGGCCGGATCCCAGCTGATGTCGCCGTCGATGGCCTTGGCGTAGGGGTCCAGCAGGAGCTTGTGCGGATTGCACCGCAGCCCCCGGCCGGGGTCGTAGGGGCCATGGACCCGGAAGCCGTAGCGCTGCCCGGGCTCGATCCCGGGCAGGTACGCGTGCCACACGAACGCGTCGACCTCGACGAGCCTGATGCGGTCCTCGTGGTCCTCGTCGTCGAAGAGGCACAGCTCCACCGAATCGGCCACCTCGCTGAAGATGGCGAAGTTGGTTCCCTGCCCGTCGTAGGTCGCTCCCAGCGGGTACCGGTTGCCCGGCCAGACCTGCATGCTCGCTCCTGCCCTCGGCGTCTTCTGGTCTCGGCACCGGGATGCAACGGCGCCACCAGTTGCCACAGTGTTACGTGCGTCGAAAGTTCACGCGCGGGTACGCGTGAAGCTGGCTGCCTTTTGCCCTTCGCGACCAATAATGAATCGTGCCGCCCGGTAGGTCTGGTTTCCGACAGGCTCCCAGGATGAATCTCACGCAAATTCAGCCGTGGCGCGCGTTTGAAATGAGGGGGTAGAGATCATAGTTGGGCACATGCCCCCGGGATCGGTGATGACCTTCGGCCCGCATGCCTGCGCGACGCCGGCCGGATTCGAGTCCGAGTGGTTGGTCACCGACGGCCTCGGGGGGTACGCGACCGGCACGATCGCGGGCCTGCGAACGCGCCGCTACCACGCGCTCCTCGTCACGCCGGACCGGCAGGTCGCATTGGCCGCCCTCGACCCGGTGCTGAGTGTCCCCGGCCGGCCCGACGCCCGCCTCGCCATGCACGAGTGGGTCTCGGGCGCGCTCGAACCGGCCGGGCACCAGTTGCTCGAATCCTTCGAGATCGTGGATTCGGTACCGCGGTGGCGCTGGCGCGTCGGCGAGTACGTGCTCGAGCGCGAGGTCGCCATGACCCGCGGGCGCAACGCGGTGGCCGTCGTGCACCGGCTCGTGGCCGCCCCGCCCGGCGCCGAGGTGACCCTGACCCTGACCGCGCTGTGCACCTGGCGGGACGCGGACTCGGAGCGGTACAGCACGGGCGAACCGCTCGGCGATCTTCCGTATCGCCTCGACGGGCCCGGCTGGAAGCCGGTCGGGGAGTGGTACCTCGGCGCGTACCACCGCGAGGAGGCCGCCCGCGGCCTCAACCCGCTCGAGGACCTCTACGCCGCCGGCACCTTCGCCGCCACCCTGCGCGTGGGCGAGACCCTCACCGTCACCGCCTGCTCGGGCGAGGACCGCGACGAGCCGCTGCCGGCCGGCCCGGCCGTCGTCGAGGAGGCCCGGCGCCGGGCCCGCAAGCTCGTCCGGCAGGCCGGCGCCCGCGCCGCCGCCGACAAGCTGCTGGTGCTCGCGGCCGACCAGTTCATCGTCGAGGACGGCGGCGTCCCCGCCGTCGTGGCCGGCTACCCCTGGTTCGGCAGCTACCTGCGCGACACCATGACCGCCTACGAGGGCCTGTTCCTGCACACCGGCCGGCACGCCGAGGGGCGCCGGCTGCTGCGGGCCCACGCCGGGCTGGGCGAGCGGATGCGGCGGGAGGAGCTGCGCGACGCCGACGGGCCGCTGTGGTACGTCCACGCCGTCGAGCGCCACATCGCCCGCACCGACGACCAGGAGCTGTGCGCCGAGCTGCTGCCGGCGGTGGAGGCCGTCGTCGCCGCCTACACCAAGGGCACCCGCGACGGCGTGACCGTCGACCCGCTCGACGGCCTGCTGGCCCTCGACGCCCAGCACGCCGGCCTCACCTGGATGAACGCGCGCCTGCCGCGCGGCCCCGTGACCCCGCGGGACGGCAAGCCGGTCGAGATGAACGCCCTGTGGGCCAACGCGCTCGGCGCGATCAGCGTGCTGCGCGAGCGCTGCGGCCGGGACGCCTCGGTCGTGCACGCCCGCCGGGACGCGGCGCGGGCCCAGTTCGTCAAGCGGTTCCGGGCCCCCGACGGCTGGCTCTACGACCTCGTCGACGCCGGCCCGGCGCCCTACCCCAAGGGCGGCAGCGGCGTGCACGACGACTCGGTGCTGCGCCCCAACCAGCTGCTCGCCTTCAGCCTGCCGTACGGCTTCGGCACGGAGGAGCCGCACCTGCGCGACGTCGTGCTGCGGGCCGTCGGCGGTGAACTGCTGACGCCGCTCGGCCTGCGCACGCATGCCCCGAGGGAGTACGGGTACGAGGGGGCCCACCGGGGCGGCGTGGTCGCCCGGGACACCGCGTACCACCAGGGAGCGGTGTGGCCGTGGTGGCTCGGGCCGTACGCCGACGCGCTGTGTGCGGCCGGCCGACCGGCCGACGCGCTACTGGGCGCCGTCGAGGCACATTTGGGCGAGTGCGGTCTCGGGTCGGTGAGCGAGATAGCGGAGGGTGACGCCCCACACCGCGCGACCGGAGCCCCGTTCTCCGCCCGCTCGGTCGCGGCGGTCCTCCACGCACGTGCGGTCATCAGGCAAAACTGCAACTTGCAGCGATCGGAAAAAACGAAATTGTCCCGCGAAGCCCGCCCCCGAACCCGGCGCAACGCGCTACGGTGACAGTCGGCGACGAGAGGTATCCGCTATGCGCGTATTGATGATCGCCTGGGAATTTCCGTCGAGTGAAGCCATAGCCGTACGCCAGGGCCGCATCTCCGCCCTGTCCGCGGCGCTGGTCGCGGCGGGCCACGACGTCACCGTGGTCAGCCCGCACCGGCCCGGCGCCCCCGCCAACGAGACGTTCGGCGGGGTGCGCGTCGTGCGCGCCTGCGCCCTCCCCCCCTCCGCCCTTCCTCCCTCCGACGACTCCGACCTCAGTCACACGATGGCGGTGAACCGCCTGCTGGCCGAGGCCGCGATCCGCACCGCGCCGGCCGCCGGCTACGAGGTGATCCACGCCCACGACTGGCTGGTCACCCACGCCGCGGTGACCCTCAAGGAGCGTTTCGGCATCCCGTTCGTGGCCACCCTCCAGGCCACCGAGGCCGGGCGCCACCAGGGGTACCTCCCGGGCGAGACCAGCCGCTCGGTGCACTCCGTCGAGTGGTGGCTGGGCTCCGAGGCCTGCCGGGTGATCGTGCCGACCGAGTACCTGCGCTGGGAGATCCAGCACCTCTTCGACGTCCCGGCCGAGCGGGTCGACGTCGTGCCCAACGGCATCGACCCGGACATCTGGACCGCCGAGCCCCGCGCCGTGCTCTCGGCCCGCCTGCGCTTCGCCGGCGAGGGCCCCCTGATCGTCTACGCCGGCCGGCTCATCGCCGAGAAGGGCGTCCAGGACCTCCTGGCCGCCATGCCCGCCATCCGCGAGCGCCACCCCGGCACCCGCGCGGTCGTGGTCGGCGACGGCGACTACCGCGGCACCCTCATCGAGGAGGCCCGGCGGCTCAAGCTGCACCGCGCGGTCTCCT
The DNA here is from genome assembly GCF_040682015.1 of Dactylosporangium sp. NPDC051485. Classification (NCBI taxonomy): domain Bacteria; kingdom Bacillati; phylum Actinomycetota; class Actinomycetes; order Micromonosporales; family Micromonosporaceae; genus Dactylosporangium; species Dactylosporangium sp. NPDC051485. Next base: position 26,718 of record NZ_JBFAZW010000014.1, on the reverse strand, counting down.
TCCCGGGCACGCTCGACCAGCCCACGCTGGCCGCGGTGCTGGCCGCCGCCGACGCCTTCGTGATGCCCAGCCGCTACGAGCCCACCGGCACCGTGGCCCTGGAGGCCGCCGCCTCGGGCGCCGCGCTGGTCGTGGCCTCCACCGGCGGCCTGGCCTCGATCGTGGAGCACGGCGTGACCGGCATCCGTTTCCCGGTCGGCGAGCCCGACGGCCTCGTGGACGCCGTCGACGCCCTCCTGCAGGACCCGATGCTGGCCCAGACCCTGGCCAGGCGGGCCCGGCAGATGGTCCGCGAACGGCACTCGTGGCACGCCATCGCCGCCCGCACCGCCGCGATCTACCACGCCGCGGTCGACGAGGCCCCCGCCTTCGAGGCCCGGCGCGAGGCCGCGGTGGTCGACAGCGGGCTGCCGGTCGTCGACGTCCCGGCGGGCAACCTGCTGTCCGACCCGCCGCGGGTGCCGGTCGGCGAGCGCCCGTCCAGCCTGGCCGGTCCGTCCTCGTCCTCGGCGGAGGCGGCGTGGCAGGCCGGCGTCGACGCGGCCCGCGCGGCGATGGCGGCCGAGGCCCCGCACTGGAACACGCCGGTGGCGGATCGCTTCGACGTGGTGATGGCCGCGGTGGAGCGTCGCTGAGGTCCTTTTTATAGGCCCGCTTTTTTGTTGGTCCGCGCGGCTCGGCGTTTTGCCGGGCCGCGCTTGCCTGCGTGCCTCGGCTATTGGCTGGGTGCGTGGGCCTCGAGCCACTCCTGCAAGGGGTGGCAGCCGCGCAGGAACTGCTCGACGTGGGTGCGGGCCTTCGCGGTGCCCAGCCAGGGCTTGAGCGGGAACTGGTGCCACGCGATCAGGCCCTTGTGGCGCAGCAGGGCGGCCCGCGGGTGCTCCTTGTCGAAGCCGCGCGGGACCGACTTGAGCTGCTCGCGGGACGTCACCGACCAGCCGTGGGCCGCCAGGTCGGCGACGATGCCGGCCAGCTGCTCGCCGGAGACGTCGTCGGCCACGGCCTGGCGGTAGCGGGCCAGGCGGGGCGGGTCCATCATGTACGCCCCGGCCCCGGCGGCCAGACCGTCGGCGGTCAGCTGGACGTAGCCGCCCCGCTCGAAGGAGGCCGAGCAGGACGTCTTGTAAGGGGACTTGTCGGCGCTGAAGCGCACGTCGCGGTACGGCCGGAAGATCTTGGCCGGGCCGAACTCGGGCTCGAGCTCGGCCAGCAGCTCCGTCATCGGGCCGCGCACCTTCTCCTCGTAGGTGGCCTTGTGCGCGGTCCAGAACGTCTTCGAGTTGTCCGCCTCCAGGCCGTCGTAGAACTCGAGGGCCTCGACCGGCCAGCCGCTGAACGCCACGGCTAGGAAGTTTACGTGTCGGCCACCGTCTCCGGCGCCGTGCCGGGGCTCCGGTTCGGCCACGCCGCAGTTTCTGTCGTACCCCTGCTCTACATTCCCGGCATGGGTCTCTTCGCTCGGTGGCGGCGGCGCCGGTGCTCAGCCGGCCCGGCGCCGCGCATCGCTCGGTGGTGGCGGTGGTCAGCCGGCCCGGCGCCGCGCGCGGCGCATGGCCAGCTCGTCGCCGCCGGCGAAGGCGTCGTCCGAGCTGCTGGTGCCGGTGGCCGGCGGCGCGGGCACTTCCTCGCCGGTGGTCGCCGCCTCGGCGGGCAGGTGCGAGAGCGTGCCCTCGATCTCCTTGAAGGCACCGGAGATCGCGATGCCGAACACGCCCTGGCCGCCCTGCAGCAGATCGACGACCTCCTCGGGCGACCGGCACTCGTAGACGGTGGTCCCGTCGGAGATGAGCGTGATCCCGGCCAGGTCCCCGACCCCGCGCGACCGCAGCGTGTCGATCGCCTTGCGGATGTTCTGCAGCGAGACCCCGGCGTCGAGCAGCCGCTTGACGACCTTGAGCACGACGATGTCACGGAAGGAGTAGAGCCGCTGGCTGCCCGACCCGGTGGCATCCCGCACGGACGGCACGACGAGCCCGGTGCGGGCCCAGTAGTCGAGCTGCCGGTAGCTGATCCCGGCGGCGTGGCAGGCGGTAGGCCCGCGGTATCCCACGTCGTCGGCGCCGGCCAACACCGCGCTGAGGAACGTCCCCGCGGACGCGGTCGCACCCGTGCCCGCGCTCGGCGTGCCGGCGTCCGGGTTGGTCGCGTGCTTCGCGTTGGCGGAGTCTCCCGCGCCCCACCCGGTGCCGCCATCGGCAACTCCGGAGTCCGGGTACGCCCCAAGGTTCGAGGACATCACCTGGGCGTGCTCAGGGGAATGACCGGGTGTCCCGGGATCGGGCGGCTGTTGCATTGCGACCCACCTCCAGCGTCAACACCAGCAACCCTATAGCGCACCTTGAGGGTCTGCGGGGAGGTAACGCCGCGACACGCCGCGTGTCGGTACGCGAATCTTGCGCGCGCCAGTTCGCGGCGGAAATTCACCGCCGCCGGCAACGCCCGACGGTGCGGATGACCTACACCCAGACGCTACCCGCCCGTGTGCCCGGACGTGCGCATTCGTGCAACCGCCACCGTGTGAACCTGCCCCGCCCAAGCGGGTGATCCCTCCGCCACCCCACCGTCACCCGCGCCCCAGCGTCCCGCCGGCCTAGCGCTCCGGCCGCCATTCGTCCCGGCTTTTCGTCTCGGCGGCCTTGCGCTGCGTCCCGGCCGGCCTTTCGTCCTACGGCCTCGCGCTCTCGCACGTCCCGGCCCGGTGTTGCGTCCCGGCGGCCTCGCGCCCCGGCTTTCGTCTCAGCGGCCTTGCGCTGCATCCCGGCCGGCCTTCGTCCTGCGGCCTCGCGCCCTTGTGTCCCAGCCGGTGTTGCGTCCTGGCGGCGTTGCTCCCGGGCTTTTCGTCCCAGTGGCCTTGCGCTGCGTCTCAGCCGGCCTCCCGCGGCCTCGTGCCCTTGCGTCCCGGCCGGTGTTTCGCCGCGGCGGCCTTGCGCCCTGCATCCCGGTCGCGCTGCGTTTCGGCTGTCGTGCGCCCGTGCGCCCCTGCCGCTGCGTCCTGGCCGCCGACGTCCTGGCATCCGCTGGCTCGTCCGTCCGCCCGCACTTGCTTCGTCCTTCGTCCGGCGTCCGCCCCCGGCCGGTGGTCGCGGAAGCGCGGCCAGAAGCCCGCGCGTCGTCGGTTCGCCCCTGCGGGCCGCTCGCGTTGCGCCCCGACCCCTCCGGCGGCGGCTATGTCCCATGTGGCCATTTGGTCCATGTTGAGCCAAGTGTTGTGCTTGGCGGCGGCGTACGGCTCGCGTTGCGCCCGAATCCCTCGAAGGTGACCGTCAGCACATAGCCATATGGCCATGTGAGGGTCAGATCGGGGTGGGCAGGCCCTGCGCTGGCCTAGATTCAGCCCGTTTTGTCAGGTTGGGGTCGCAGCGACCGCCGGACCCGGGGGGGGTGGGTCCGGCGGGGGAGCCGGGTGGGTCAGCCGGCGAAGTCCTCCGGGCGAACCTGCTCCAGGAACTCCCGGAACTTCTCGACCTCGTCCTCCTGCTCGTCAGGAATGACGATGGCAGCCTCGGTCAGGACCTGGTCGGCGCAGCGGATGGGGGCACCCACGCGCAGGGCCAAGGCGATCGAGTCGCTCGGGCGGGCCGAGACTCGGACGTTGTCGCCGATGACCAGTTCGGCGTAAAAGATGTTGTCGCGCATCTCCACGATCTCCACGGCGTGCAGGGGGGCCTTCAGGGCCGCCAGCATGTCGCGCATCAGGTCGTGGGTCAGGGGTCGGGCCGGCTTGACGCCCTGCTGCTCGTAGGCGATCGCGGTGGCCTCTACCGCGCCGATCCAGATCGGCAGGTAGCGGTCGCCGTCGACCTCCTTGAGCAACACGATGGGCTGATTGGTTGGCAGCTCCACGCGAACACCGACCACATTCAGCTCTCGCACTGCCGCCTCCGTGTCGACTTGCCTCTCCCTGCACGTTACACGGCCTCCCATGGAGTCGTGCCACTCGCGACGCCGCTGTCGTGTGGGCAGTGGCGAAGATCGCCCAGAAACGGGCGGCGAAGAGCCCCGGCGGGCGGCCTATTTGCCCAAGATTTCCCGCAGGCCGGCGCGGACCAGGGCGGCGTGGACGCGCTGGGTCAGGGCGGCCAGCTCGTGGACCGTGTCCGCGGCCCGGGCGCGGCCGGCTGGGCCGGGTTGCCTGGTCAGCGGGGTGACGAGTTGGCTGAAGAGGCCGATGTCGCGGTCGGCGGCGGACCGGTACGCACGCAGGTGCCGCGGCTCCACGCCGAACTCGGCCAGGCGGGCGGCGGCGATGGCCACCTCCAGGGCGTCGGCGTCGTAGCCGGCCCCGGGGCGGGGCTTGAGCAGGCCGTGGTCCTCCAGCGCCAGCAGGGTCGGCTCGGTGAGCCCCGCCTTGTTCAACAGTTCGTCGCGGGTGAGGCGGACCTCGGCGGGGACTTCCTTCGGTACGACCTCGGAAACCTCGGTCAGCGGCTCACGCATGGTGGCCAGGTGCTCGCGGATGACGCGAAGCGGCAGGTACTGGTCGCGCTGCGCGGTCAGGACAAAGCGCAGGCGGGCGACGTCGGTCCAGGTGTACTTCCGGTAGCCGGCCGGCGTGCGGCGCGGCTCGACCAGCCCTTCGGTCTCCAGGAAGCGCAGCTTGGAAATGGTGACATCAGGGAACTCGCCGCGCAGGTGCGCGAGAACCTCGCCGATGCTCATGAGACGCTCGCCCCGGGTGAGGTCGTCACCCGGGGTGGGAGAGTTCCAGGCGGCCGCCGACGCCGTCATCGCCTCAGCTTTCGTCGGGGCGCGGTCCTGCCACGAATACGAGGCGGAACTTGCCGATCTGGACCTCGTCGCCGTTGCTCAGGGTAGCTGCCTCGACACGCTCGCGGTTGACGTAGGTGCCGTTGAGGCTGCCGACGTCGCGGACGGTGAAGGTGCCGCCCTCGCGGTGGAACTCCGCGTGGCGGCGGGAGACCGTCACGTCGTCGAGGAAGATGTCGCTGTCGGGGTGGCGGCCGCTCGTGGTCACGTCGTGGTCGAGCAGGAAGCGGGCGCCGGCGTTCGGGCCGCGGCGGACCGCGAGCAGAGCCGTGCCCGGCGGCAGGGAACCCGACATGCGCGTAGGCACCATGTCGGTGTTGTCCGGCCCCTCGATGGCATCCTCAATGGCGCCGAGGTTCAGCGTGGACGTGACGTCGAGTGGGGGAAACTCGTCGTCTGGGCGCGTCATCGAACCACCTCACGGTCGTGTGTCGGTGTCGCCCGGATGCGTCGGAGTGCCCGGCGCGCATACGGTTGACTGAGGGAGCCTAGTCACGCGCGAAATATCGGGTCAACCGGACGCGCGGCTTGGGAACGGGCAGATATTCGGATCACTCAGCCGGCGGTCAGCTCGCCGTAGGCTTTGGCGTCGAGCAGGGCGTCGACCGCGGCCGGATCGGCGGCCTTGAGTTCGACCAGCCAGCCCTCGCCGTACGGGTCCGAGTTGATCAGCTCGGGCGCGCTCTCGAGGGCCGGGTTGACCGCGATCACCTCGCCGGCGACCGGTGCGTAGATCTCCGAGACGCTCTTGGTCGACTCGACCTCGCCGAGCGCGTCGCCGGCCTGGAACGTGGTGCCCGCCTCCGGCAGCTGCACGAAGACGATGTCGCCCAGAGAGTCCTGCGCGAATTGCGTGATGCCGACCCGGAAGCTGTCTGCCCCGGATGGGGCCAGCCACTCGTGTTCGGCGGTGTACCGCAGATCCTCGGGATTCACGTCGCGTCCTTCTCAGCTGGGCTTGGCGTACTGCAACGCACTGGCGGTGCGCAACGCGGTGACGTGCACGGGATCCGCTTCGCGCACGGAAACCGTACCGCCGTGCTGGCGAACGCTGTCCACGACCCCTCCCGGGATGTTCAGCGCCGTTCGCATGGTGTCCGGTCCTCCGATGACCGTGATCGTATACGGCGCGGCGAGCGTCGTCCCGTCGACCACGAGCCGGCCCCCTTCCGGAGCGTCCACGAAGTACGTCGAGGCGACGATCCGCACCGCCGGGCCGCCGGCCCCCGAGATCTGCATCGCCTCGGCCCCGGCCCCACGCAGCTCCTCGATGGCGTCGAGGACCGTTTCGGACTTTATCGGGTCGCCGCCCGGCGTGAGGTCGATCTGCAGGCCAGGCCCCTCGGCCGGGAGCGTGCCGGCGAGGATGCCCAGCTCGTCGGCGCGCTTGCGGGCGTCGGCGAGCGCCGCGTCGCGGCCCTGCGCGCCCGAGTCGAGCTGCCGCTGGGTGTTCTCCAGGTCGCTGATCTCGCCGCGCAGCCGCTCCTGCTGGGCGTCGAGGTCCGAGAGGATCCGCACGAGGTCCTCGGGGCGGGCCGCGGACAGCCCGGCGTCGGACCCGCCCGCCTTGAACTGCACCGCCACCGCGAAGCCCAGCAACGCGACGAGTAGCGCAATGACCAGGCTGGCCGGCTTCCTCATCGCCGTCACGCCCGGAACAGGTGCCGGCGGATCGCCGCCACGTTGCCGAAGATCCGCACGCCGAGCACGACCACGACGCCCGTGGACAGCTGGCCGCCGACGCCGAGCTTGTCGCCGAGGTACACGATCAGGGCCGCCACCAGGACGTTGGACACGAACGACACGACGAACTGCTTGTCGTCGAAGATGCCGTCGAGCTTGGCCCGGACCCCGCCGAAGACCGCGTCCAGCGCCGCGACGACGGCGATCGGCAGGTACGGCTGCAGCCCGAGCGGCACCGTCGGTTCGAGGAAGATGCCGGCCGCAACCCCGATGACCAGGGCGATCACGGCAATCATCGCGTGGGACCTCCAGAGGGAGTTGGCGAGGGAGTTCTCGCGTACTTCAGCGGCGGCTCGGCGGCCCCGGCGAGGGTCAGGTTGGTGCGCTTGCGCACGCTGAACTGCATGCGGTACTCCTCGACGTACCTCTTGAAACGCTTGGCGGTCGAGGAACCGTTGAACCTGTCGGTGATGTCCGGCGGCCCGATCGCGGTGACCTCGTAGGGGCTGGTCACCGGCTTGAAGTCGACCAGGATCACGCCGCCCGCGGCCCGGATCGTGCTGGTCGCGGTGAGCCGCTGGCCGTTGACCGCGACCGCCTCGGCCCCCTCCTGCCACAGCGAGTTGGCGATGTCCTGCAGGTCGCGGTCCAGCACCAGGCCCAGGTTCTCCTCCTGGGTCTTGCCGGTCACCGGGTCGACCTGCGGCGGGGCGTCGATCAGCCGGACCGCGACGCCGTCGCCGGTGACCTTGCCGGTGCCGGTGCCGGCCGCGAGGTTGCGCAGCCGGGTCGCGCTGTCGCCGTCGGCGAGCGCCTCGTCGCGGGCCTGGTCGACCTTGGCCCGCAGCTCGGCCGCGCGCCGCTGCAGGTCGTCGGAGGTGCGCTGGCGGGAGCGCACGTCGGCCACGAGGTCGTCGCGCGCCTTCGTGGTGCTCGGGGCGGCCGCCACCACCTGGTGGTAGGCGACGGCGAGCAGGAGGCCGATGGCGAGCATCGCGACGGCGGTGAGCCATCTGCCGTACTTCGGCGGCGGCGAGTCCCCGCGGCGCGCCGCGGCGGCCGCGTAGCCGGGATCGAGCGGATTGCGGAACAGCTCGCCCAGCAGGTCGTCGCGGCGCGGGGCGCTCACGGCGCGCCGGCCGCCGCGGCCCGTCCGGCGCGCACGTGCACGGCCGCCTGGATGAAGTAGAAGACCGCGGCGACCCAGTACAGCACGATGCCCCACCACAGCAGCGCCCAGCCGCTCGGGTACGCCCACGACCGGGCCGAGTCGCTCAGGTGCGCGAGCAGCATCATCGGGAAGCCCATGAGCAGGATCGCGGTGGCGGTCTTGCCGACGTAGTGCACCGGCGGCGGCCCGTGGCCGAGGATCCGCAGCACGACCAGGCACAGCACCATGACGGCCTCGCGGGCCAGCAGCGCGATCGTGAACCACCACGGCACGACGTCCTTGAACGTCAGCGCGAAGAGGGTGGCCAGGATGTACAGCCGGTCGGCGAGTGGGTCGAGCAGCTCGCCCAGCCGGCTGACCTGCTTGAGCCGCCGCGCGGCGAACCCGTCCACCCAGTCGCTGAGCCCGCCGATCGCGAGCACGGCGACCGCCCAGCCGGTGGCGTCGGTGGCGAGGAAGAGGTACAGGAACAATGGCACGCCGAGCAGGCGCATGAAGCTGATGAGATTCGGGACGGTGAGCACCGGCCCGAGACCCTGCCGGTCTGCCACGCGGGGAATGCTAACAGCCCGCGCGGGTGACGAGGTGGAGGCGCAACGGCCCGGGACGGTAGCGTCCGGCGGCATGAGGCGGACGCTTGCCGTTTTGGCTGTTTTGGCTGTTTTGGTACTGCAAGGCTGCACGCATTCCACCGCAAAGCCCTCGGCAACGCCGCCTTCGGCGCAGTCATCGGCGCCCCCGGCGGCCGACGGCGCTCTGGCCGCGGCCCCGGCCGGCTCGGCCTCGCCCACCGCCGCCGGCCCGTGCCCGATCTTCCCGGCCGACAACGTCTGGCACGCCGACATCTCCAAGCTGCCCGTGCACCGCGACTCGGCGGCCTGGGTGGCCGGCATCGGCACCGCCGCCCACGCCCACCCGGACTTCGGCTCCGGCCTCATCGACGGGGCGCCCTTCGGTATCCCGGTCACCGCCGTCCCGCCCGGCCAGGCCAAGGTGAAGGTCACCTTCGGCTACGCGGGGGAGAGCGACCCCGGGCCGTACCCCATCCCGAAGAACGCCCGCATCGAGGGCGGCCCCAACGCCTCCGGCGACCGCCACGTGATCATCCAGGACGCCGCGGCCTGCAAGGCGTACGAGCTGTTCGACGCCCACCCCAACGCGGACGGCTCGTGGAAGGCCGGCTCGGGCGCGGTGTACGACCTGCGCGGCAACTCGCTGCGCAAGGCCGGCTGGACCTCCGCCGACGCCGCCGGCCTGCCCATCCTGCCCGGCCTGGCCCGCGCCGACGAGGCCGCGGCGGGCAGGATCGACCACGCGATCCGCTTCACCGCCCCGAAGACCCGCAAGTCGTACGTCTGGCCGGCCCGCCACGCCGCGTCCGACTCGGCGGATGCCTCCTTGCCCCCGATGGGCGCCCGGTTCCGGCTGAAGTCCTCGGTGGACATCTCGAAGTTCTCCCCGCAGGCCCGGGCGGTGGCCCAGGCCCTGAAGACCTACGGCGCCATCCTGGCGGACAACGGCTCGCCCTGGTACCTCTCGGGGACGCAAGACGACAAGTGGAGCAACGACCAGCTGAACTCGCTGAAGTCGTTGCAGGGCTCCGACTTCGAGGCGGTCGACTCCTCCCTGCTCATGATCGATCCGAACTCCGCCCGCTGCCGCCCGTGACCCCGGGCGGCTCGTGCAGCAGGGCGACGGTGAAGTCGGCGCCCCGCGGGTGGTACCCGTGGTCCAGGACCCACCTCGGCGTGACCGCGGCGGCGAAGCGGGCCAGGACGGACGGGTCGGCGTAGAGCTCGTCGGCGGCCTTGGCCTCGTCGGGGCGCTCGGCGCTGAGGAAGTTGGCGGCCACGGCCCGGGAAGAAATGTCGTACGCATGTTCTAAAATCAGTAGGTAGTAGAGAGGGTCGGACGGGTCCTGGAACTGGAAGATGCCGCTGGCGAAGACGTAGTCGTAGGTGCCCTCGGGCATTGCGCCCGCCGGGAGCAGCGAGACGCCGGGGGCGCCGCGGGAGCTGGCCAGCTCGACCATCCGGGGGTCCAGGTCGACGCCGGTGTACCGCAGGGGGAGGTCCGTATCGCGCAGGAAGAAGTAGAGGTCGGCGGGGCCGCAGCCCCAGTCCAGGACCGAGCCGCCCCGGTAGCCGGAGGTGCGCAGCAGGGCCTCGAAGCGGACGCGCTGGAGGTCGGCGCTGCCCCAGCCAGCGATCCGCCAGGCCGGTCCGGCTCCGTGCCAGTCGGTTCCGTGCCAGTCGGCGCCGTGCCAGTCGGCGCCGGGCGGGCTGGCGCCGGGCGAGTCGGTGTCGGGCGAGTCGGCGTCGGGCGGGGGCGCCGCTTCGGGTGAGGCGGCGGCGAACAGGCCGGTGTGGAAGGCGGCGATGGCCTCGTAGCGGGAGGGGTGGTCGGCGGTCATACGGCGGCCTCGGTCCAGGCTCGGGTGAGGATCTCCTCGACGGTCTCGCGGGGGGACTGGGTCGACGTGTCCAACCAGAGGCCGATCCGCGGGGTTTCGGTGCGCAGGGAGGTGTCCAAGGCGTTCACGGTCCAGGTCGAGTAGGCGGTCTTCGCGCGGGCCGCCTCCCGGGACGCGACCGCGGACGGCGACGGGGCGAGAACCACTGTCAGCAGGGGGCGGTTGCGGATCGAGGCGATGGTTTCGGACAGGTACGGGCCGAGGATGACGTCCTGGGCGATCACCGTGAAGCCGGACTCGAAGTAGGCGTCGGCCGTCTGGGCGGTCAGGCGGTGGCGGAGACGGAGCTGGGCGACGGCGTCGTGCGACGGCGGCGGGGTCATGTCGGCGCGGCCGTTCACCACCATGCGGCGGAACGCGTCGCCGCGCAGGTGGGCGGACCTGGGCAGGCGCTCCGCCAGGGCCTGGGCGACCGTCGACTTGCCGGCCGCCTGGATGCCGGTGATGAGGACGATCGCGGGCACTTCGCCGAGCATGGTCAGCCTCCGTGACGGGTGCGGGCCCGGGTGCCGGGCATGGTCAGCCTGATGCCGGGCCTGGTTACCCGGTTGCCGACCGCGGCATCCGGCGGCGTGCAGGTACCCGGTTGCCGGCCGAGGCTATCTGGCGGCGCGCAGTTTCGCGGTTGCCGGGCGCGGCTATCTGGCAGCGCGCAGGTACCTGGTTGCTGGCAGCGGCTATCTGGCGGCGCGCATTGCCCGGTTGCCGGCCGCGGTTACCCAATTGCCGGGGGCGGCTGTCCTGCGGCGGCGCGGGGTAGTCAGCCGGGTGCCGGGCACCGTTACCGGCCCAGCCGGGTGCGGATCAACAGGGCATTCAAGGCTTCCGTGGCCGAGGGGGCCGGGGGGAGCTTCGAGGCGTCCCGCGCGGCCTCCAGGGCGGCGGTCAGCCGCTCCACGTCGGCGGACAAGGTGCCGGCGGGCACCAGGTCCGGGGTCAGGCGGTCGTGCTCGCCGGACTTCTTGGCCTCGATCAGGACGGGGACGTACGGGAGGGTGTTCAGCACGCGCAGGTCGGCCTCCAACTCACCGGTGCGCATCAGGTGGATGCCGGTGTGCAGGACCCGCAGGGTGTAGAGGGCCGGCTTCAGCTCGCCCGTCATCTGGTACAGCTGCCACTGCCCGGCGGCGAAGCCCAGGTAGTGGCGGGCGTGCTGCGGGGTCAGGCAGGCGGGGGCGAGGGACTTCAGCTCCTCGTGCAGCGGCGAGGTGCGCACCACCAGGGGCGACAGGAGCTGCTCCAGGACGTAGCCGTTGGGCTTGAGCAGCAGGCGGACGAACTTGGCCAGCTCCTGGCTGACGACGTCGAGCTCCATGCCCTCGCGCACGCCGCCGGACTGGACCGTCTCCGGGCCCGTGGTCAGGCCCACGACCTCGTCCAGCGGGAGGATGTGGCACGCGCGCAGGTCCAGGTCGGAGTCGACGGAGGCGAAGCCGTACAGGTGGGCGCCGCTGACCGTGGCGAAGGCCAGCGGGTAGGGGTGGGCGTCGGCGACCTCGCCCGCCCAGGCCGGGATGTCCGGCCGCAGCGGCGCCGGTGCCGGCGTCCGGGCCGGCGGATGCGCCGCCGTCGGCGCTGCGCGCAGGTCCGTCAGGAAGCGCTCGACGGCGCCGCGGTCGGGCTCGTCCGGGAGCCGGGTCTCGGACTCGGCGCGCTCGAGGTCGGCCGACAGCGACGCGGCCAGGGACTGGAACTCGTCCCAGGACAGCTCGCCCCGGCGGATCGCGAGCAGCTCGTCGCGGTGGGTGGAGACGTCGACCAGGACCTCGCCGGTGCGCAGGACGTGGGCGCCGGCGCGCAGCAGGCGGGCCATGTGCATCGCCTGCTTCCAGCGGATCTCGCCGGTCTTGGCGCGGGTCGAGGTGAGCTTGGCCAGCTGGTCGCGGGCGTAGTCGCCGTAGGTGCGGGCGGCGCGGCGGGACAGGAAGGCGGGGCGCAGGTCCAGCAGCGCCCGGCCGGCGTCGGTGAGGCGCTCGACCAGCGGCGACGAGAGGCACTCCCAGACCGTGGGGTTGGCGGCCAGGGCGAGCGTGCAGGCGCGCTCGACCTCCCACGAGAACTCCTCCGGGCGCGGGCCCTCGACGTGCGTGGGGGGCTTGTCCAGGCGCCAGAACTCCGGCGTCGGCACCTGGAAGACGCCGCGGCGGTCCGTGTCGGATGCCGGGCCGGCCAGGCCGTAGGCGCGGGAGCCGACGATTGCCGTGTAAATGGTGTGTGACGCCACGATGGTCAAGTCCTGCACAGGAGGTAGGGTAGGCACGCTGGCAATACCCGCGCGGGAGAGATCGCCATCGGCAACACGGCGACGCCGAAGGGGCAAATCCTCCCCGGAACCTCTCAGGCAGAAGGACCGCGACGGGTTGGCACCTCTGGAGTCTGCGACAGAGGGGGAGGAGCGCATATACGCCCCTGTCCCGGACGCCCAGAGAGTGTGGCTATGACCAGTTTCGCCGCGCGGCACATCGGCCCATCCACCGACGAGCAGGCCCGCATGCTCAAGACCGTCGGGTACGAGTCGGTCGAGGACCTGATGACCGCCGCCATCCCCGGCTCGATCCGCTGGCACGAGGCGCTCGACCTGCCGCCCGCCGCGTCGGAGGCCGAGGTGCTGGCCGAGTTGCGCGGGCTGGCCGCGGCGAACCGGACGCTGGTGTCGATGATCGGCCTTGGGTACTACGGCACGCACACGCCGCCGGTGATCCTGCGCAACGTGCTCGAGGACCCGTCGTGGTACACCGCCTACACGCCGTACCAGCCGGAGATCTCCCAGGGCCGGCTCGAGGCGCTGCTGAACTTCCAGACCGTCGTGGCCGACCTGACCGGCCTGCCGGTCGCCGGGGCGTCGCTGCTGGACGAGGCCACCGCGGCGGCCGAGGCGATGACGCTCGCCCGGCGCTCGTCGAAGGTCAAGTCCGAGGTGTACGTCGTGGACGCCGACGTGCTGCCGCAGACCCTCGCCGTGATCCAGACCCGGGCCGAGCCGCTCGGCATCGAGGTGCGCGTGCTCGACCCGGCCGCGGACGAGCTGCCGGAGGCGTTCTTCGGGCTGCACCTGCAGTACCCGGGGGCCTCGGGCGCGGTCCGCGACCACGAGGCGCTGGTCGCCCGGGCCCACGAGCGGGGGGCGATCGTCACCATGGCGGCCGACCTGCTGGCCCTGTGCCTGCTGCGCGAGCCCGGCGCGATCGGGGCCGACGTCGCCGTCGGCAGCGCGCAGCGCTTCGGCGTGCCGATGGGCTTCGGCGGGCCGCACGCCGGGTACATCTCGGTCCGCCAGGGGCTCGAGCGCACCCTGCCCGGGCGGCTCGTCGGCGTGTCCAAGGACGCCGGCGGCGCGCCCGCCTACCGGCTCGCGCTGCAGACCCGCGAGCAGCACATCCGGCGGGAGAAGGCGACCAGCAACATCTGCACCGCGCAGGTGCTGCTCGCCGTGACCGCGAGCATGTACGCGGTCTACCACGGGCCGGAGGGCCTGCGCGCGATCGCCGCCCGCACCCACGACATGGCCGTCCGGATCGCCGCCGGCCTGCGCGCGGGCGGGGTCGACACCGAGCACCGGGTGTTCTTCGACACGGTGACCGCGGTCGTGCCGGGGCAGGCCGGGCAGGTCGTCGAGGCGGCCGCCGAGCGCGGGGTGAACCTGCGCCGCATCGACGCCGACCGGGTCGGGATCGCCTGCGACGAGACCACCACCTACAGCCACCTGCGCGACGTGCTGGCCGCGTTCGGACTGGCCCACGTCGACGTGACCGGGCTGGACACGACCGGCACGGTGCCGGCTGAGCTGCGGCGGGCGTCGGAGTACCTGACCCACCCGGTGTTCTCGAGCCACCGGTCGGAGACCGCGATGCTGCGGTACCTCCGCAAGCTCTCCGACAAGGACTACGCGCTCGACCGGGGCATGATCCCGCTCGGCTCCTGCACGATGAAGCTCAACGCCACCGCCGAGATGGAGCCGATCACCTGGCCCGAGTTCGCCAACGTGCACCCGTTCGCGCCGGCGGCGCAGACCTCGGGGTACCGCCGCCTGATCGGCGACCTCGAGCGCTGGCTGGCCGAGGTGACCGGCTACGACGCCGTCAGCCTGCAGCCCAACGCCGGATCGCAGGGTGAGCTGGCCGGGCTGCTGGCCATCCGGGCGTACCACCTGGCCCGCGGCGACGCGGACCGGGACATGTGCCTCATCCCGTCGAGCGCGCACGGCACCAACGCGGCCAGCGCGGTCATGGCCGGCATGCGGGTCGCCGTGGTGGCCTGCGACGAGCTCGGCAACGTCGACCTGGCCGACCTGGACAGGAAGATCGAGCAGCACCGCGAGCGGCTGGCGGCGATCATGGTGACGTACCCGTCGACGCACGGCGTCTACGAGACCGCCATCGCCGACCTGTGCGCGAAGGTGCACGAGGCCGGGGGGCAGGTGTACGTCGACGGCGCCAACCTCAACGCGCTGCTCGGCTACGCCAAGCCCGGCAAGTTCGGCGCCGACGTGTCGCACCTGAACCTGCACAAGACCTTCTGCATCCCGCATGGCGGCGGCGGGCCCGGCGTGGGGCCGGTGGCGGTGCGCGCGCACCTGGCGAAGTACCTGCCCTCGCACCCGTTCCTGGACGCCGAGGCGCCGGTCGGGCCGGTGTCGGCGGCCCCGTTCGGCTCGGCCGGGATCCTGCCCATCCCGTGGGCGTACCTGCGGCTCATGGGCCCCGACGGGCTGAGCAAGGCGACGGCGACGGCGGTCCTGGCGGCCAACTACGTCGCGGCCCGGCTGCGCGAGCACTACCCGGTGCTCTACAGCGGCGCCGAGGACCTGGTCGCGCACGAGTGCATCCTGGACCTGCGCGGGATCACCAAGGCCAGCGGCGTGACCGTGGCGGACGTGGCCAAGCGGCTCATCGACTACGGTTTCCACGCCCCGACGATGTCGTTCCCGGTGGCGGGCACGCTCATGGTGGAGCCGACCGAGAGCGAGGACCTGGGCGAGCTGGACCGCTTCTGCGACGCGATGATCGCGATCAAGGGGGAGATCGACCGGGTGGCGGCGGGCGAGTGGCCCGCCGGCGACAACCCGCTCGTGAACGCGCCGCACACCGCGGCGGTCGTGTCGGCCGACGAGTGGGAGCACGCCTACCCGCGGTCGGTGGCGGCGTACCCGAGCGACGCCGCCCGCGAGGCGAAGTACTGGCCGCCGGTGCGCCGGATCGACGACAGCTACGGCGACCGGAACCTCGTCTGTGCGTGCCCGCCGGCCTCTGCCTATGAGGAGTGACCCGGCCTACGGAGAGTAGTGGCTCGGTAGCTACGCAGTGTTACGGCTACGCCGCGCCGACCAGGGTGTGCGGGGCCGGACCGCGATGCGGCGCAATCACGCTGCAATCGGGCAGAAGCTCCCCGGTGTCCTCGAAGACGATCACGCCGTTGCACAGCAGGCTCCACCCCTGCTCGGGATGGCTCGCCGAGATTCGCGCGGCCTCGTGGTCGACGTCGTCGGCGCTGGGACAGTGGGGCTGGTGCTGGCAGAGCATCGGGGGTCTCCGATTTGAGAGGTTCAGTTGAGGCCTGTGTGGTTCTTCACATGACCAGTGATGCACGCTACTACGGCCAACGACACTATTCCGCACATGTCACGGCACAACTTGGGGATAATCCACCCTTCGTATGAGCACATTAGGACCGGTTGTCGGGTACAGGCCCGGGACTGTGGATCTTCACTCTCCCGGGTTACCCGCTGCGTGCCGCGGACGAATCTGGGAGCGTTCCCGGCTCGAATGGCACGCCCGTGACGGCGGGGACCCGCTTCAATTACTTTCCGATTTCGCGGCGTCGCACGGTGTACCCCTGGATGACATTTCGGGGTCACCTAGCGTTATTGATTCGTCGACGTGTGGCATCGCCGTTCTGTTATCCCCACCCTCCGTGATCCCCTCGCCGGCCCCCGCCGTGCCCGATTTCGTGGCCGTCGCGTTCGAGCACGGCCGGGAACACCGGCCCGCGCGGGTCTCCGGCCCCCCGTCCACTGTCGGAAACTGGACACCGAGCTGGAGGCCGTCCGAGCACGCCGCGGCCGTCGAGGAGGTGCGCTCGGCGATCTCCCGCGGCGACGTGTACGTCGTGAACCTTGTCGGCCACACCAGCGCCCCCTTCGCCGGCGACCCGGCCCCCGCCCTGGCCCGCGTGGCCGCCCTGCCCGGCGCCCGCTACGGCGGCGTCCTGCGCGGCGAGACCTGGTGGCTGGCCACCGCCTCCCCGGAGACCCTCGTGGAGGTTTCCGGCGGCCGGGTCGTCACCCGCCCGATCAAGGGCACCCGCCCGGCCACCGCGGCCGGCCGCGCCGACCTGCTCGGCTCGGCCAAGGAGCGGGCCGAGCACGTGATGATCGTCGACCTGGAGCGCAACGACCTCGCCCGGGTCGCCGCCGTGGGCTCGGTGCAGGTGGAGGAGCTCTTCGCGATCCGCCGCTGGTCCGGCCTGTGGCAGGCCGAGTCCACGGTGAGCGCCCGCCTCGCGCCCGGCGTCGGCCTGGCCGGCCTGCTCGGCGCCGTCTGGCCGGGCGGCTCGGTCACCGGCGCCCCGAAGCTCGCCGCCATCGACGTCGCCACCCGGTTGGAGCCGGTGGGCCGCGGCCCGAGCATGGGCGCCTGCGGCTGGATCGGCCACGACCGCGACGGCCGCCTGGCGATCGACCTGGGCCTGACGATCCGTACCGCGGCCATCGCCGAGGGCCGCGTCCACCTCTGGGCCGGGGGCGGCATCGTGTGGGACAGCGACCCCGAGGCCGAGGTCGCCGAGGCGGCCGCCAAGACCGCCCCGATCAAGGCGGCCCTGCGCGGCTGAGTGCTGTGACCGGAAGCGCCGGCCGGGTCGGGTGCCACGCTCCCGTCCGTGGCCTGCACCGGGTCGCCGCCGGCATCGCGGCGCGGCAACCGGGCCGTGCTCGTCATCGTCACGCGGCGGCCACGGGCGGCGGTGCGGGCGACGCGTTCGAGGCCTTCGGCGCCATCGCCCACGCCATGATCAACTGGGCCGGCGACCACGACGCCGCCCGCCGCGCCGGGCCGTGCCCGTCGTCGGCCAACCGGTGGGCCTGTCGCGCGCCGGCGCGCCTGTTTGAACAATCTGTTGAAAACGAATCGTTGAGCTGGCATGCTCCGGAGCTATGACGGAGATGCTGACCTTCCCCGACCCCGCGGCGCGGCGCGCGGAGCGGGTGTACACCGCACTGGCCCACCTCACCGAGCGCCACGCCGGATCGCCCGAGCTGCGCTCGCGGCACACCCACGCGGACGTCGCCGCCCCGCACGAGGTGGTCCGCGTCGCCGCGGCGATGGCCGCCGGGTCGATCCCGCCGGCCCCGGGCGAGCCCCCGCTGGACACGTCCGACCTGGTCGCGGCGCTGACCCTGCTGCCCGAGGTGCGGGCGGAGGTGGACGCCACGGAGCTGTACCTGCTCAGAACCGCCCGCGCCCGCGCAATGACCTGGCAGGACATTGCGCTGAGCCTCGGCCTGGGCACCCCGCAGGCGGCTCGGCAGCGCTACGAGCGGCTGGAGGCCCGCAGCGACCCGGCGACGTGATCGGGGATCCGCGCGAGCGGGCCCGATGCCGCCGAGGGCGCCGGGTGAGTGCGGCCCGTGCGGGAGATTCAGCGGTGATCGCGGCGCAGCATGATCTGGAAGGCGCGCTCGGAGGGCGCCGGCTCCCCGTTGAACGAGGCGAAGAGGGTGCACGACAGCGGCGCGTCCGGCGTCGTGATGCGGTGCGCGGTCACGTGCGGCGAGTCCCAGTGCACGCGGGGCAGGTTCTGGCTCGGCCCGAACTGGGCGTCCAGCTCCGCGCGGGTCAGCGCCGGCCCGGCGAAGCGAATCTCGACCGCGGCCAGGCCGGCGCGATCGTTCATGTTGAGCCGCAGCCAGGCGGTGCCGGGCGGGCTGGGCTGGACGAACAGGCGGCCGAAGTCGTCCTGGGTCGGGGCCGGCAGGCCGAGCAGGGCGGCGACCTCGGCCGCGTGCTCGGTGGTGACCCCGCAGATGCGCCTGGCCCAGGTGTACAGCAGATCCGTGGTCACCGGGCGGGCGATCAGGTCGAGCAGGTGCTGCGGGGCGGGCGGGCGCAGCCAGGCGCCCGGCCAGTCGTCGAGGCCGGCGAGCTCGGCGCCGTCGACGATCAGGGTGTACAGCGGCTCGGCCGGGAAGTCGTTGACCCGCACGGTGAGCTGCCGGCCGTCGACCTCGGCGAGGTACGGAAACTCGCCGTCGCCCGAGTGCTCCCACGCGATCGGCAAGTCGGTCAGGGCGGTCAGGTCGGTCATGAGGGTCCTCGAAAACGGCAAAGCAGACCCCGACAGCGTAGGCGGTGTCCGCAAACCCACAGTTGAGCGCCGTCACAGTCCACCCCGCGCGGCCACCCCGCACCGATAGCGTGGTGTCGCTATGCGCCGCTATCTCATGTGGGGCGTCGGGCTCCTCGCGTACATTGTCGCCGTCTTCTACCGATCCTCCCTCGGCGTGGCCGGGGTTGCCGCCGCCGAGCGCCTTGGGGTAGGCACCGCGCTGCTGTCGATGCTCTCCGTGGCCCAGCTGGCGGTGTACGCCGGCATGCAGATCCCGGTCGGCGTCCTGCTCGACCGGTTCGGCTCGCGGCGCCTGCTTGCGACGGGTGGCCTGCTGATGCTCGCCGGCCAGCTGGTCTTCGCCTTCGCGGGCGACATCGGGACGGCCATCGCCGCGCGGGTGCTCATCGGCGTGGGCGACGCGATGGCGTTCATCAGCGTGCTGCGCATCGTCGCGCTGTGGTTCCCGCCCCGGCAGAATCCGCTGCTGGTGCAGGTGACGGGCATGGTGGGTCAGCTCGGTGCACTCTGCTCGGCGGTCCCGCTGGTGCTCCTGCTGCGCCACGCCGGCTGGACGGCGACCTTCCTGGGCGCCGCCGGCCTGGGTGCCGCGGCGGTCCTGCTGGTCGTGACGACCCTGCGCGATGAACCGGCGACCGTGCACGCCGGCCCGTCGGAAATCCCGGCTGCGCGGAGCGACGCGGTGCCGGCGAAGCGGGAGCGCGGGCTCAGGCACTCCTGGGCGCATCCGGGGACGCGCCTCGGCCTGTGGACGCACTTCGTCACGCAGTTCTCGGGCACGGTGTTCGCGCTGCTGTGGGGCTACCCGTTCCTCACACAGGGCGAGGGCCTCGCGCCCGGCACCGCGGCGCTCCTGCTCTCCCTGCTCACCGTCGGCGGCCTGGTCATGGGCCCGCTGATCGGGCACTTCTGCGGGCGGCTGCCGTACCACCGCTCGACCCTCGTGTTCGCCATCGTCGGGGCGTCCGCGGCGGCCTGGGCCGTGGTGCTGCTGTGGCCGGGCCGGGCGCCGCTGTGGCTGCTGACCGGGCTCGTGCTGGTGCTCATGGTCAACGGCCCGGGGTCGATGATCGGGTTCGACTACGCCCGCTCGTTCAACCCCGCCGACCGCATCGGCGGGGCGACCGGCATCGTCAACGTCGGCGGGTTCGTGGCCTCGATCGTGCTCATCGTCGCCATCGGCGTGGTGCTGCAGCTGCGGACCGGACCGGGCGCCGAGCATCCGTCGCTCGGCGCGTTCCGGTGGGCGTTCTCCCTGCAGTACCTCCTCTGGGGCCTCGGCGCGGTGCAGGTGTACCGCTACCGCCGCACCACCCGCCGCCGCGTGGCCGCCGAAGCGCTACGCCTGGCGATCGCCTGAAGCGCCGAGGGTCCGCCACAGGAACTCGAACGCGAGCGCCCACTTGTAGGCCAGCTGGGCGTTGTCGGCCGCGCCGCCGTGGCCGCCCTCGATGTTCTCGTAGTACGCGACGTCCTTGGCGTGCTCGCGCAGCAGCGCCACCATCTTGCGGGCGTGGCCGGGGTGCACCCGGTCGTCCCGGGTCGACGTGGTGATGAGCGTCGGCGGGTACGGCACGGCCGGGCGCACGTTCTGGTACGGCGAGAACAGCGACAGGTACGCCCAGTCGTCCGGGTCGTCCGGGTCGCCGTACTCGGCCATCCAGGAGGCGCCGGCCAGCAGCAGGTGGTAGCGGCGCATGTCCAGCAGCGGCACCGCGCACACGATCGCGCCGAAGAGCTCCGGGTAGCGGGTCAGCATCACGCCCATGAGCAGGCCGCCGTTGGAGCCGCCCTCGATGCCGAGCTGGTCGCGGGTGCTGATGCCCCGCTCGACCAGGTCGGCGGCGACCGCGGCGAAGTCCTCGTAGGCGCGGGGGCGCTTCTCGCGCAGGGCCGAGCGGTGCCACGCCGGGCCGTACTCGCCGCCGCCGCGGATGTTGGCGACCACGTACGTGCCGCCCCGGGCCAGCCAGCCGCGGCCGATGATGGAGTTGTACGACGGGACGCGCGACACCTCGAATCCGCCGTAGCCGGACAGCAGCGTGGGCCCGGGGCCGGCGTCGGGGCGGCCGACCACGAAGTAGGGCACCTGGGTGCCGTCGGCCGAGGTGGCGAAGAACTGGCGGGTGGTGATCCCGTCGGCGGGGAAGTACGCCGGCCCCTGCTTGAGGATCGTCGGGGTGCCGCCGCCGAGGACGCCGTGGCGCAGCGTCGGCGGAAGGGTGAACCCGCTGGACAGCAGCAGGTACTGCTCGTCGGCGTCGGGGTTGGTGTCCCACACGTCGGTCTGGCCGAGCTCGGCGCCGAGGACGGTCTTGTGCCACTCGCCGTCGCGGAAGGACAGCAGCTCCAGGCGGCTCTGCACGTCGGCCAGCAGGACCAGGACCAGGCCGGTGCGGGTCCAGTCGGCGGAGCTGAGCGAGGTGCGCGGGTCGGGGGTGAACAGCACGGTGAGGTCCCGCTCGCCGGCCAGGTAGTCCTCGAGCCGGGTGATGAGCAGGCTGCCGGCCGGGTGGGTGGTCCCGCCGACGGCCCAGTCGGTGCGGACCCGCACGAGCAGCCATTCGCGGTGCAGGTCGACGCCGGCGTCGTCCGGGACGTCGAGCTTGGTCAGGGTGGTGCCGTCGTAGAGGTACCGCTCGGCGTGGAAGAAGTCGACCGTGCGCCGGATGACGGCGCGCAGCCCGTCGGCGCTGGGGTCGATGCCGGCCCGCGCGGCGACGTCGTCGGGGGAGGCCTCGAAGATGACCGGCGCGTCGGCGAGCGCCTGGCCGCGGGTCCACACGCGGATCTGGCGAGGGTAGCCGGAGGACGTCATCGACCCCGGGCCCGTGTCGGTACCGACGAAGACGCGATCGGCGTCGATCCAGCCGACGTCGCTCTTGGCCTCGGGGAGGGCGAAGCCGTCCTCGACGAACTCCAGCGCGTTGAGGTCGAACTCGCGCACCACGGCCGCGTCGGCGCCCCCGCGCGACAGCGAGACCAGCGCGCGGTGCTCGCCGGCCAGCGGCCCGGTGCGCAGGAAGGTGACGCCCTGCCACACCCAGTTCTCGTGTTCGGCCGCGGCGAGGGCATCGAGGTCCAGGACGGTCTGCCAGGCCGGCTCGTCGCGGCGGTAGTCCTCGAGGGTGGTGCGCCGCCACAGGCCGCGCGGGTGCTCGCCGTCCTTCCACAGGTTGTACACCCGCTCGCCGTGCCAGGCGATCATCGGGATGCGGTCGTCGGCGTCGAGGACGGCCCGGATGCCCTCGTAGATGTCGGTGAAGCGATCACCGCCGGTCAGCGCCGCGGAGGTCTCGGCGTTGCGCTCGCGGACCCAGGTCAGCGCCCGCTCGCCCGCCACGTCTTCGAGCCAGAGGTAGGCATCGTCGGGAGTGATCGTTTCCGTCATCCGACCAGTCTGACCGAACGGCGGCGGCTTCGCCCAGCCGTTGCCGGCCGGGTTTTTGCGTACCCCGAAAGCTTACGGACTGCGCAAGATTTGTTACGCTTCGGGTATGGAACAGGGCCTGCGTGAACGCAAGAAGCAGGCGACCCGGCAGGCGCTCGCGCTGGCGGCGCTGCGGCTGACCGTGGAGCGCGGCTTCGACGGCGTGCTCGTCGAGGACATCGCGGCCGAGGTGGGAGTCTCGCCCCGGACGTTCAACAACTACTTCTCCAGCAAGGCCGAGGCGATCTGCGCCCTGGCCGTGGACCGCGCCCAGCGGGCGGGCGCGGCGCTGCGGGCCCGCCCGCCGTCCGAGCCCCTGCGGGAGGCGATCTCGGCCACGGTGCTGGCCGAGCTCGCGGGCGGCGCCGTGCCGGAGCACGTGCCGGACCGGGTGTGGTTCGACGGGCTGCGGATGGTGCTCGCGACCCCGGCGATGCAGGGGGAGTACCTGCGGGTGCGCGCGGCCATGCAGGACGCCCTGTCCTCGGCGATCGCCGCGCGCCTGTCCACGCCGCCGGGCTCGCTGCTGCCGGAGGTGGTCGGCGGGGCGGTGGCGACGGCCTGCGACGCGGCGACGCACCGGTGGCTGCACTCGGACCCGCCGGTGCCGCTCCGGTCGCTGCTAGAAGAGGCCCTGGGGCACCTGGCCGAGTACTGAGCTCGGGCGTTACGACATGTCGGGCGCTGCCGCTCAGCCCAGCGACGTGAGGCGGTCGCCGAGGTCGGTGCGGCGGTAGTTGAGCCGGCGGCCGGCCCGGGCGGCGACGATCAGGCCGGCGTCGCGCAGGGCGGTCAGGTGGTGCGACGCGGTGGCCGGGGCCAGGCCCAGGCGCTCGGCCACGTCGCCGGTGCTGGCCGGGTCGGCGAGCAGCGTCAGCACCGCGGCCCGGGTCGCGCCGAGCAGGGCGGCCAGCGGCTCGGGCGGGGCCGGCGCGGCGAGCAGGGCGCCGAGGGCGCGCGGCGGGTACCACAGCGCGCGCCCGGCCCCGGACTCCATGATCCAGGCGTGCCGGCCGGTGAACGTGGTCGGCAGCAGGGCGAGGGGGTGGCCGTCGAGGGACCACGGCGGCAGCTCGATGCGCTTGAGGTAGTCCAGGTGCAGCGCGTCCGGGTCCCAGCGCAGGTTCGGGTGCAGGTCGGCCAGCAGGGCACTCGGGCCGGGGAAGGCCGCCGTCGCGGTGCGGCGGGCGATGTCGGCGTCGGCGGCGGCGCGCAGGCGGGGCCACAGCTCGGCCAGCGCGGCGGCGAAGTACCGCCGGATCTCCTCGACGAGCGGTGGCAGCAGCGCCGCCGGGTCCTCGCACGGCACCCCGGCGGCGTCGAGCTCGGCGGCGACCCGGTCGGGCGGCGTGGCGGCGATCGCGGCCAGCTCGGCCTGCAGGGTCGGGCGGGCGGTCTGCGGTACCGGCGTCAGGAAATCGGCGACGACCCCGCTCGGCGGGGCGAGCACGCGCCAGAACAGCTCCAGGCCCTCGACCCGCGGCGCGGTGCGGGCCCGCCAGCGGGCGTGCTCCCACGAGCCGGCGCGCAGCGCGAGCGTGCTGGTCACCAGCTCGGTCATGGGGGAGTGGGCGAAGCGCAGGCGCAGCAGGTCGTCGCGGGTCAGCTCCAGGCGCTTCACCGTTCCATTCGAGCACGGTCGAACGGCTACGGCGAGGACGGGCGGCGGGCCTAACGTGCGGCGCATGCAGTACACCAAACTGGGGCGCACCGGGCTGAGCGTGAGCCGGCTGTGCCTGGGCACGATGAACTTCGGCTGGCAGCTGGGCGAGGCGGACAGCCACGCGATCCTCGACCGGGCGCTCGCCGAGGGCATCAACTTCGTCGACACCGCGGACATGTACGGCGCCCGCGACTACGAAGGCACCAGCGAGACGTACATCGGCACCTGGCTGGCCAGGACCGGCCGGCGCGACGAGGTGGTGCTGGCCACCAAGGTCTACCAGCCGATGGGCGACGGGCCCAACGATCGCGGCCTGTCCGCCCGGCGCATCGTCGCCGCCTGCGAGGCCTCGCTGCGCCGGCTCGGCACGGACCGCATCGACCTCTACCAGATGCACCACATCGACCGCTCGACCCCGTGGGATGAGATCTGGCAGGCGATGGATCTCCTGGTCGCGCAGGGCAAGGTGGTGTACGTCGGGAGCTCCAACTTCGCCGGATGGCACCTCGTCGCCGCGCAGGCCGCCGCGCGCCGCCGCCGGTCGCTGGGGCTGGTGTCGGAGCAGCTCAAGTACAGCCTCCTGACCCGGCACGTGGAGCTGGAGGTGGTGCCGGCCGCGCGGGCGCTGGGCATCGGGCTGCTGCCCTGGTCGCCGCTGGCCCAGGGGGTGCTCTCGGGCGCGCTGCGCAAGCACCGCGAGGGGACGGCCGGGCGGACCACCTCGCACGCCGCCGCGAGGGTGCTCGAGCACCGATCGCTGCTGGAGTCGTACGAGGGGTTCTGCGCCGAGCTGGGACTGCATCCCGCCGCCGTCGCGCTGGCCTGGCTGCTCGCCCGGCCGGGGGTGACCGCGCCGATCGTCGGGCCGCGCACCCCGGACCAGCTGGACCTGGCGCTGGAGGCACTCACCACGACGCTCGGGCCCGACGCCGAGGCGCGGCTCGACGAGATCTTCCCGCCGGTCGGCAACGGGGGACCGGGCCCCGAGGCGTGGGCCTGGTAGGCGGCGGATCACGCCGAAGACCCGACACGCTTGTCGGGTCTTCGGTGCGAAGTAGTCACGGGCCAGTGACTTTCGGTGAGCGGCGCCCCATCGTGGTGATCTCGGATGATCGCAGCTCCATGGATGGGGGGATGCATGAGGAAACCGATGGCGATCCGGCGGCTCGGGCGGGCCGCGGTCGCCGCGGCGGTGACGCTCGGCGCGCTCGGTGCCGGCGGTGCTGCCGCGGCGGCCGGCACCGATGCGGCCGGGCCGGGCGGGCCGGGCGGATCTCGCTTTGCCGGCGGTGGCGGATTCTCGGCCGACGAGTGGCCGGCCGGCGCGGGCACGACACTGAAGAGCGTCCGGTCGATCGTGCGGGCCGACACCGGCTCGGCGGCGTCGCTGACCGGGCAGGGCGTGGGCATCGCGCTCGTCGACACCGGCATCGCGCCGGTCGCCGGCCTGCCGGCCGGGCAGGTGGTGAACGGGCCGGACCTGTCGTTCGAGTCGCAGTCGGGCCAGCTGCGGTACCTGGACACGTTCGGCCACGGCACGCACATGGCCGGCATCATGGTCGGCACCGACGCGGGCACCGGCACCGTGGGCCTCGCCCCGAAGGCGAAGGTCACCTCGGTCAAGGTCGGCACCGCCGTCGGCGCCGTGGACGTGTCGCAGATGATCGCCGCGATCGACTGGGTCGTGGCCAACCGCAACTACGACCCGGCCAACCCGATCCGGGTGCTCAACCTGTCGTACGGCACCGAGGGCATGTCCGCCTCGACGGTCGACCCGCTGATGTACGCCGTCGAGCAGGCCTGGCAGGCCGGCATCGTGGTGGTCATCGCGGCCGGCAACAACGGCAGCACCACCAGCGCGCTGACCAACCCGGCGATGGACCCGTTCGTGCTGGCGGTCGGCGCGTCGACCACCAACCAGACCATCTCCACCGCGGACGACGACGTGGCCTCGTTCACCAACGGCTCGAGCGCCAACCGCAAGGTCGACCTGCTGGCCCCGGGCGTCTCGATCGTGTCGCTGCGCGACGCCGGCTCGTACGTCGACCAGACGTACCCGAACGCCCGCGTCGGCGACACCGGCTTCAAGGGCTCGGGCACCTCGCAGGCGGCCGCCGTGGTGTCCTCGGCCGTCGCCCTGCTGCTGCAGCAGCGGCCGAGCCTCACCCCGGACCAGGTCAAGACGCTGCTGGTCAACGGCGGCACCACGCTGAGCACGGGCGCGGCGGGCGCGGCGAAGATGAAGGAGCTCAACGTCGCCGCCTCGGCCGCGCTGGCCACCCCGGGGTCGGCCCAGACCTTCGCCAAGGGCAACGGCTCCGGCTCCCTGGAGACCGCCCGCGGCGGCAACCACCTGACCGTCGACAACGTCGCGCTGACCGGCGAGCGATCCATCTTTGGCCCGTTCAGCAGCGCTACCTGGGCCTCGAACGCGGCCGCGAAGACGTCGTGGAGCGGCGGTGTGTGGATGGGCTACCGGATGGCCGGCGACACGTGGACGGGGGCCGGCGGCGACGGCGGCACCGGCCAGGTCTCGGGCTACTCCGGCAAGTGCGTCGACGTCATGAACCGGCTCAACGCCAACGGCACGCCGATCCAGCTCTACGACTGCAACAACACGCCGGCGCAGTACTGGGCGCTGCAGTCCGACGACACGGTCCGCGCTCTGGGCAAGTGCATGGACGTGACCTCGGCCGGCACCACCAACGGCACGAAGGTCCAGCTGTTCGACTGCAACGGCACCCCCGCCCAGAAGTGGAAGGTCACCGCGGCCCGGCAGCTGATCAACGTGGGCTCGAACAAGTGCCTGGACGTGACGGACTGGAACCCGGCCAACGGCACGCAGCTGCAGATCTGGGACTGCCTGGACCAGGACAACCAGCGGTGGGTGCCCCCGTACACGTCGCGAACGTGGTCGGCGGCGACCTGGACCGGGAAGCCGTGGACCGGTAGCGGGTCCTGGACCGACCCGGAGTGGTCCGAGCAGTACTGGACCGGCCACTACTGGTCGGGTCACTACTGGTCCGGCCACTACTGGTCGGCCGACAACTGGTCGACGGCGGGCTGGTACTAAACCCCGGCATTCGACGCATGCGGCGACTGCCGGAAGCCTGGTGGGGCTTCCGGCAGTCGGTGTTGTGGTGGTTAGGCGAAGTGGATGGTGTCGGGGTTGGTGCCGCTCCAGCCGC